>DASWDH010000598.1:0-5011 GCA_036395495.1 Polyangiaceae bacterium | reverse complement strand
AGTCGGGTAGGCCGGGGAGGTTGCCCTCCTCGGCCCCCCACAGATCCGGACGTGCGCAATTCACGCATCCGGCTCTTCGGTCACGGATTCGCTGCACGCGGGAGGAGTGGTCGCATGATACGCGGCAGCGGAAGCGGGTACCGCCCCAGTAGTCGGTTCATGCGTTCCCAGGACATTCGGCTGCGTTGCGAACGGCGGTCGAGCCACCGTCGCCACAACCGTTTGGTCTCATGCCAGAAGCGCGCAATCGCCACGAAGTTCCCCGTTATCCCGAAGTACCCGTAATGACCCCGTAGCTTCTGCCCGAGCGCCTGCTGCTGGACGCGGACTCTGTCGTGGCGGTGCTCACTGCACCACTGTGCGACCCGCGCGAGTGCTCTTCGGAAGCGGTCTTTGGCTGTTTTGCGTTTGACGATCCTACCCACGCAAGCCCCGTGGCGGTCTGATCGGCAAGGCAGCGGAGACCTTCGAGCGTCGATTCAGCCTGTGCTGCGGGCAAGAGGGTTGTCGGAAGCGAACCACCCCGCCGCCGGCGCCAGATGCGCTCGTTGGGACTGCCGGCGGCAGCCGACCCGGTGTCTGCGGGAGGGTAGTTTCGCCCCCGTGTTGCGGCCGGAGCGATGGTGCTCGATCCGGGTCACGTTCCTTGCGAGCGCGCCCTTCTTGCGCGATGACCTCGCTCGACAAGGTGCAGTCATCCGGTCCGGCGCTCGGGGAACCACGCGCGTTCGGTACGGCGAATTCGGCGCGAACACGCCATGGTAGCGAACCAATGGAAATCGTGGCGGAGGTATGAGAGCGCTTGCGCGCGCCAGAAATTCGAGAGGCGTCATGAGCCGGTGGGTAGCTCGGCGGCCTGCGCGGTGCCTTGACTCGGTAAGCGATGCGACCATCCGGAAGCATGGGCAGCCGCTCGAGCGCGAAGCAGGGGCGCAGCGCATGGCGATAGAGTTTCTCGCGGCTCTCGATGTCGGTGGCGGGTAGGTGCACGCCCGCGTGCAGGTTGAAGCGTTCGTGCTCTGCGGCATAGCGTTGCTCGCGGCGACTCCAGCGCGCGTCGTCGTGATCGCCAGCGTCGGCGGCTTGAGAGGCCGCAACGCCAAAGCCGCCCGTCGCGAGGGCCACTTCGGCGCAGGCGTCGAGGGTCGAGGGCGTTTCGGGAACGTTGGATCGCTCCTCTTGTCGGCCGGAGATGTCAAGTACCCCCTTGCGATCGAGCCAGCGAACGACGCGCTCGGCCACGCGCCGCACGATGCGCTCGAGATCGCTGCGACTTGGCGAATCGGCAGGAAGGAAACGAGGAGCGCCGTCGTCGAACGTGAAGACTCCATCGAGCCAGATCACGTGAAGGTGTGGGTTCAGGTTGAGACTGCCACCGAACCTTTGTACGCATGTGACGGCTCCCGTGCGCGCAGACAGGGCGCCCGAGCGGCGCCGGTAGTCGGCAGACACCGTCTCGTAGAAGATGCGCGCCACGGCCGTCAGCACGTCGGCACGGAAGGCGGCGAGGCGCCGGAGCCTAACAATCCACGTGCCGAAACACTCGGTGGTCGCACGACCGCAACGAAACTCTCGCGAGATCTTACGGTGGACTTGGAGGATGAGCTTCGTAGCGCGGCCCAGGACTTTGAGCGTGGCGACTACATCGAGCTCACCGACGAGCAGCTCGCTCGCTGTATCGCGACGGGAGAATCTCCCTGGCCCGACGAGTCCCGCAGCTAAGCGCCACGTTTCGTCGGAGCCTGAGCAGGCTGGGCATCGCGCCCGGCTCCGCGGCTCACCGCGCTGTTTTCGCAGCCATCGGCTCGCTATCGAACGCCGATGATCTGCCGGCCCCTGTCGACGACCAAACGACCTTTTCGCCTGACCGAGCGTACGTGCAACGCGTCGCGGGCCACAATGTCTGGATTCTCTACCGATCTGTCATCGCCAAAATCTGACGCAGTAATGCTATGGAGCACCGCTCATCCGGCCAAGCGCCTCAGGAGGGACCTCAAGAAAGGCGACGGCCGGAGCTCCACGAGGGCGAGTGGCCGTACACTTCCACTCTTTCCGCCGGATACGCGAGCAGTCGAATGCACCTGTCTGGGGCAAGACGGTTTCTGGCGTCGACGGACTCTAAAGGAGGATGCCGGAAGTCGACGTGTGCCAGGAGGGCGAACGCACCCTCGCGCAAGGACCTGCACCCATCGCGCTCCGAACGTTCGCAGAGTTCTACCAAACTCACGTCGATTTCGTGTGGCGCCAGGCGCGCAAGCTCGGCGTCGACGAAGCCACGGCCGATGACGTGGTGCAACAGGTATTTTGGGTCGCTCACCGGCGCTTCTCCGAATTTTTCCTGAAAAACTCGTCGGGGCGACGGGGATCGACGCGAGCATGGGTGTTTGCCATTCTCTCGCGCGTCGTTTGCCAGCATCGAAGGACGACCCGCCGGAAGTCTCCTCACCTCGATTTTCCTCACACCGATCCCGAAACGCTCGCGGCCCCCAACGAGCTCGGGTCGTACGAGATGCTCGCCCGAAATGAGGCGATCCGCATCGCTCGGGCTCTGGTCGAGGCGCTCGATGACGACAAGCGGGAGGTGTTCGTGCTGGGCGAGCTCGAGCAATTCACTTTATCGGAGATTGCCCATGCGCTCGGCATCAACCCGAGCACGGCTTCCACCCGCCTTCGGGCTGCGCGCCGGGAATTCGAACGCGCCGCGCAGCGGCACCACTTTCGCGACACCTGGAGAATCAATGGGACGATGCTCGAGCTACCGATGTCGGCGCCGGGGGGTGTCGAGGATGCTTGAACCCGCTTCGCACGCGAGCAACAGGTTGAAAAGAGTCTTCGCCGCTTGTGCGTTCTGCGGCATCGCCGCAGCATGCAGTTCCGCCGATTCGGTGCAGCCCGGCACGCCGGCCGCGGGCGGAAGCGGCTCGAGCACCGCCACGACAGCGACCGGTGCGACGACCGGCGTCGCGGGCTCCGGATTGCCGACGACCGCAACCGGTTCGGGCGGAAGCGGGGGCGCCGAACCAAACGGCACTGGCGGCGCAGGATCGGGTCCGGCAGGAGCCGGCGGCGGTTCGGGCGGTGCAGCTGGTACGGCCGGCGACGGCGGCTCATCATGCTCGACCGGTCTAGCGGGCGCCGGGCAGGTCAAGATCGTGAAGAACGCAACGACGTTCTCGATGACCCGCGACGGCGCTTCGTATTACATCAAGGGAATTGCCGGCGGATCCAACCTGACGCTCGCACAACAATATGGCGTGAACTCCATCCGCACGTTCAGCAGTAACGGTGCGGCCCCCTTCCTCGACGACGCGAAGAGCCATTGCATGACGGTCTTGCTCGGAATCGAGCTCTCGAAAATGGCGGGCGACTACAACAATGCCGAGTACATCGCTGGCAAGCGCGCCGAAGTCACCAATCTGCTGGCCACGATCAAGACGCACCCCGCGCTGCTCATGTGGGCGCTCGGCAACGAGATCAACCTCGGTGCCGATACGCAGCAAGCCTGGGCGTTCGTCGGCCAGTTGGCGCAGCTCATCCATCAGCAGGATCCGAATCACCCGGTCATCACCGTCCTCGCCGGAGCCAACGTGACGGCGATCAACCACGTCGTGCAGTGGTCGCAGGGCATCGACGCGATCGGCATCAACAGCTACGCCGGGGTCGTCAATACCAACACCGACGTCGGCCGATCCACCTTCACGGGCCCCGTTGTCGTGAGCGAATGGGGACCCACGGGCCACTGGGAGTCGCCCAACACGAGCTGGGGCCGCCCGATCGAGGAAACGAGCGGCGCGAAATCCAGGGTGTACAAGACCCGCTACGAGAGCTTTGCCCATACCGGTCGCATCCTCGGAGATTACGTCTTTCTGTGGGGTCAAAAAATCGAGCGCACGCCCACCTGGTACGGGATGTTTCTCGAGACCAACCCCGATCTCGGTCTGACCGGCGAGTCGCTGGCGACGGTCGACACCATGGCATTCGAATGGTCGGGGACGACACCTTCGAACCGAGCGCCGGACGTGACGGCAATCACGCTCGACGGAAAGCAAGCAACCAACAATGTAACACTCACTGCCGGGCAATCCGTGCAGGCGCGAGTCACCGTCGTTGAGCCGGACGGTGACGCCATGTCGTACGTGTGGGAAATCTTGCGAGACCCCGCACAACCCGATCTGAAAGGTGCACCGGAGCCGCGCGAGCCACGCGTCGGCACGCCGCAGAGGGGCACGATCCCGACGCTCAATGTCACCGCGCCCCCCCAGGGCGGACAATACCGGCTCTTCGTCTACGTGCTCGACGGCAAGGGGCACGCGGGAACTGCGAACATCCCTTTTCGGGTGAACTGAATGGCTCCAGCCGTGGCGCGCCGGCGAGGCATCCGTAAACATCGACGCCTGGCAAACGTGTCGGTGTCCTGCTGGCTTCTGCTGTTGGCCGCCTCCGGTGGATTCGCCTGCGGCACCGACGACAGTGCGTCCAATCAAGCAGCAACGGGGAGGCCAAGGGGGACGAGCTGACGGAGCGGCGGGACCGCAGGGGTGACCGCCGGCATCGGAGGTGCGGATGCTGATTCGATGGAAGCTGGCGGTGGGCCATCGACTGACGCTCGCCCCGAAGCTGATGCTCTGAGCGACGCTCGCGACGGTCTGGCCTGTTCGGCGGCATTTTGGATCGGCCGTCGGCGGGTGCCCCCTTCGGCGGGCGCCTGCGCGCGTTCGCTCGGCCATCGGGATTCGACGAAGGTACGGACGCCTCATGTCTCTACGCTGGGCGTCGCGAGCAGGACTCGCGGTCGACGCGCGCGGCGGAACGGTGCTTTGCCGGCTTCGTCCGGCACCGCCCGCCGAAGGGCGCACCCGCCGCCGGCCTCTAGTACTACTGCGGGGGATTTGCCGTCCTGAACTGGCGGCGACGGGCTTCGACGATGGGGGCGAGATTTGGTTTGTGGCATGTCGGACAGCGAGGAAGCCAACAGGCCAGCACGCGAGCGATCGCGAGGCGAGCGGTGATG
>DASWDH010000597.1:0-3999 GCA_036395495.1 Polyangiaceae bacterium | reverse complement strand
TGGTGCCCGAAATCGTGGCCTTCGGTCCCGGGTCGCCTGCTCCTGCATCCGCATTGCCGGGGCTCGGCATGAGGTCGCTCAGTGAGGCGGTCATCGAGCCGTCCATTCCTCCGTTCGTTCCCGCGGTTCCTGCGGTCCCCGCGGTTCCTGCAGTCCCCGCGGTTCCTGCGGACCCCGCGGTGGCGCCGGCTGCGCCGCCGGCGCCGTTGGTGCCCCCGCTCGATCCACCCTGCTCGCCGACCGCATACTGATCGGCCTCGATGAGCGTCGAGCAGCCCGCTCCGAGCACGAACGCGGCCACCAGAGCGATACCGCACCATCGGAGCCCTCCCCACGCGAATCGCATGTGACCCTAGAAGGAACCTTCGACGCCCGCGGCGCCCCAGCTCGCGAACGGACGAATGGCAACGCTGCGCGGCGACGCGCCGCCGGTCGACGCGGAGCTTGCCTTGGTCGTGAGCAAAAGCACGAGACCACCACCTGCGGCGACCGCGCCGACGGCGAATCCAATGGTGGAGACGGTGGCCGCGGCGTTCATCGTGTCGATGTCGCTTTGTGCGTCGGAGGGGCAGGCGTTGCGCGGCTGGCAATGGTCATCGAGCGAGGACTTCTTCGATAGCGCGACCAGACCGGCGACGGAACCCAGCACGAGCCCGGCTCCGCCGACGGCCAGGCCGACGTATCCGAGCGTCTTCGAGGAGCGCTTCGGCTGCGCGACGAAGTTCGTCGTCCCGGCCTGCAATGGGTCGGCGGCGACGGCTCCGTTTTCCGGATCGAGCTTCAGCGAGGCGGTGACACTACCGCCTTCTCCGACGGTGACGTCACGTTGGACGGTGCGGTAGCCGGGAGCCGATACTTCGATCTTGTGAATGCCGGGATCGATGGGACGGTCGGCATCGAGGGCGGCCAGGGGTATCGCGTCGCCATCCACCTTGACGGCCGGCTTGACACCAGGCGGCGTGTCGACGTGGATCTTGAGCCGGGCCAGCTTGGGGAGCGCCCATTCGAGTGCTTTGCGAGCGCGTGCCTGCGCGTCGACGAAGGCCTTCGGAGGGCGAGCCGGCAGCGGCTCGCGCGCAACGCGCTGAAGGTTCTCGGTCCCCGCCACGACTTTACCGACCGCCACCTGGCATTCGCCGAGCGGTTCGACGATCGTCGGCGCGTAGTAGAGCGCTTCGGCTCGCTGCAACCGCTCGATGGCCGCGGGGCAGTTGCCATCTTCGGCCAGCTGCACACCTTCAGCGGCCAAGCTTCGCGCCAGCGCGATATCCGCAGCGCTGGGATTGCGCTCTTGTGATGACGCGTCGACCTCGAATCCGAGCACGAGCAACGCGATTCCCAAGCCGGTGAAGCGCCATCTCACGCACAGCGGCAAGGGTCGTCGCACGATCGGTCTCCGCGCTAAAAGCCGAGGTCGATGGATCTTCTTTTGGCCGGGGAAGCCGATTTGCTTCTGCCACTGTGTTTCGTCACCGCAGGCGTCTTGACCTTATCGGTGCCGCTCGCAACAGGGGCGTCTGCGGAGGCGGACGGGGACGAAGCTACGCTCGCCACCTCCGGTGAGCCTGTGGCAAGGGGAGCCGGCAGCACCTCCGGTTCTTCGAGCGCAGGCTCCGTCTCGACGGTGGGGGAAGCGGGTGATGTCGCCTGGCGCCGAGACACGGCAAAAAAAGCTGCCGCCGCCACGACCGCAATCAGGCTCCCCACCAAAAGGAGCAACGGCGTTGCCAGCGACCGCTTGCGACTTCCGGGCAAGTTCAGCGATAGCGTCGAGGGGGTTTCATCATCGGGGGAGCTCGGCTGCGCTCGCCGGGGGACGGCGATACGACGCGATTCGGACGTCTCATCGAACTCGGAAGTGCCCGGGCACGACAACTCCGTGGTTCGGTGGTTCGGCCGGGCGATGTCCAAGGCCGCGTACAGCGCCTCCACGAGCTCTTCGGTACTTCCGAAGCGATGAGCGGGATCGCGGGCGCACGCCCGCGCGAACCAGTCGTCCACCGAAAGAGGTAGCCGGGGGGCCAATTGGCAGATGCTCGGCAGCGACTGCGTGCAAATCGAAACCAAAACATCGGCGGGCGACTCGCCCGCAAAAGCCGTTCGCCCGGTCAGCATGGTGAAGGTCACCATCCCGAGCGAGTAGACGTCCGTGCGGTGATCGACGGACTTGAGCCCACGGGCCTGCTCGGGACTCATGAACAGCGGCGTTCCAATCACGGCGCCGGTGCAGGTGGCCGAATTGGTTTTTTCAGTCGAGAGAAGCTTGGCGATGCCAAAATCGAGAACTTTGGCGATCTCCTCGTCGTCGTCGTGGGTGAGGAAGATGTTCTCCGGCTTGAGGTCACGGTGCACGATGCCGACGGAGTGGGCGCGCGAGAGCGCCCGAGCCACGTGACTCACGACGCGCAGCGTCGCGTCGATCGGAAGCGGTCCGATGCGCGCGATGCGTTGTTCGAGCGACTCGCCCTCGAGCAGCTCCATGACGATGTAGGGGGTTCGGTCGGCCATCTCGCCGTTGTCGTACACCTGCACGACGTATCGGGAACGAAGCTGGGCAGCGGCCTTTGCCTCGAGTGCGAAACGCTGGCGTGCCTCACGCGACCTTGCGTACCGGTACGAAATGAGCTTCACGGCGACGCGTTGACCCAGGCCGACATGGGTGGCAGCCCAGATGCTCCCCATCCCCCCCAGCCCGATCCTGTTCTCGATGCGGTATTTGGCACCGATGATCGCCCCAGCCTTGAGAGAGGGAACCTCCAGTTCTTCTTCGTCGAGGTCCAATTCCAGCATCGGGACTGACTTTCTCGAGCGAGCCACACGACGTGTGTCGCTTCACCAAGAAGCAAAGTTTCAGTTCCTACAGATTCCGTGATGGCGTCAGGCGCGTCAAGCAACCAAGTGTGCAGAGACGGCCACCTTGCCTACTGCCGTGGTGTGCCCCCAATCGCGCCGCGCGTATGTGCGCGGCTTGGCGGAGACCGGAAACATCGGCATACATGTACACAGATGAACGACCCGACAATGTGGAGGCAGAGATGGGCATCGAACAGCACAAGCAGGTGGCGTCGGAATTCTTCGCGCGCGTCACTGCGAACGACGTCTCCGGCGCGGTGGGCCTTTTGACAGACGATGTCAGTTGGTGGCTCGCCGGAAAACCGGCGCTGCTGCCGGTCGCGGGTGCCCACAACAAGGAACGAATCGCACGCATCCTCGGCAACATGGTCGCTCCGCTAAAGAACGGGCTCACGTTGACGGTGAAAAGCGCGATCGCCGAAGGCGACAAGGTCGCCCTCGAGGTGGTTTCCCACGGTGAGCTCGCCAATGGCCGCACTTACGACAACGAGCATTGCATCGTGATGACGATCCGCGGAGGCAAGATCGCCGTGGTCAGAGAATATTACGACACCCAGCACACGTTCGCGACATGGTTTCAGCAATAAGATTGAAGGGCAAGCAGCTCGGCAGGACGCCTACGCGCGCTCAGCATCGAGCGTAGACCTTCTCGAATGCCGTCGCCATTCGATCCGCCGACCCCGCTCGGCACGCGGATGATGCATCGTCGCGATGGTCGGGAGGCCTCCACGAGTCGGCGCACGGAGCGCGTCGGGGCCGTTGACGTGCACCACGTCGACGCCTTCTTCAGCGACGTCGCTCCAGGCGAACCTCGCGTGCGCTCGTGCAGGTGCTCACCGATCCCCGCACGACCCTGGATCAGTGCTTGAACGCCATCCTGGTGGCCGAGCTCGCCGACAATGACGGGTGGATGCTGCTGGCGAGCCTGGCCGATGCCATGGGTCACGAAGAGATGGCCGAGACCTTCCGTGAAGCGCTCGCCGACGAGGCGATGCACCTCGCCAACGTGCGTCAATGGGTGGCCGCATCGGTCGGCGAAGTGGCTCATGCCGAAGTGGCGACGGCTGGCCCATCGATCTGAGAGGGTCGATTGACCGTTTTCCCGCCTCCCCGTTCAAACCACCGGTTCAGTCAGCGAGGCGGTGC
>DASWDH010000596.1:0-5897 GCA_036395495.1 Polyangiaceae bacterium | reverse complement strand
CGCGCGTCGTGGACATCGAGCTTACGTCGGCCGGCAAGAGGCTGAAGAGAAGCGCCGCGTCGGTTCCGCAGGCGCTCGCCTGCCGCGTCGGCCTCGGCGCAGAGGAGCTCGCGCGCGTTCACCGCCAGCTCGCGAGGTTGTTGGAGGTCATGCGCGGGCAGGTCCGCGCAGGAGAGGAGAAAGCGTCATGAGTCTTCAGGTCGGAGAACGCGCGCCGGACTTTCGGTTGCCGGCGCTTCGCGGAGGTGAAGTGGGGTTGTCGGATTTCGTCGGGAAGAAGAATGTCGTTTTGTTCTTCTATCCGAAGGACGACACGCCGGGCTGCACGGTGGAGGCTTGTACTTTCCGCGACTCGTACGAGGATTTCGCGAACATCGGTGCCGAGGTCATCGGCATCAGCTCCGATTCGCTCGAGTCGCACGCGAAATTCGCCGAGCACCACCATCTGCCCATGCAGCTCTTGTCGGACAGCGGCGGACGAGTTCGCTCGCAATACGACGTCAAGTCTGCGCTCGGTCTTTTCCCCGGCAGAGAGACGTTCATCATCGACAAGCAGGGCGTCATTCGGCACGTCTTTCGATCGCAGCTCCGGGTGAAGCAGCACGTTGCCGAAGCGCTAGAGGTGCTCGCGAAGCTCGACAAGTGACGATCACTGGGACTGCCTCAGTCCTAGTCATCGCGTGTGGCGGGGTTCGGTGACAGTAGCTGTGCCACCGTCCTATCCCCGCTACTGGCCCCGTCCCCGTCACTGACCAGTGACAGAGATTGGATCGGTGACTGGGACAAAGCGGCGCGACGTCCGTTGTCGTAGCAAGGCCGCGCCAGGCTGCGCCTGGCACTGGCCTTGCGCGAAGCGCTATGCGCTCGTGACCGATATCAACCCGCTTCGCTCAATGGGCCATTGTCAATTGCAACGCCGCGCCTCCTTCCCCGGCCGCCGTCCGGCCGCCTCCGGCTTGCAAAGCACCGGCTGCCGTCCGGGAAGGAGGCGCTCATGGCAATGCAAGTTCACGAAATGGCTCTCTCGATCGTCGAAGCTCTCGCTCCACTCATGCCGCTCATCCAAAGGCAAGATCGGGCGCTCGCTGTGCACCTTCGCACGGCCGCCAGCAGTATGGTCCTGAACATCGCCGAGTCGGAGTACAGCGACCCGGGCAACAAGCGCGCTCGGCTCTTCACTGCCGCCGGGTCGGCAAATGAGTCGCGCTCGGCGGTGCGCGTTGCGGTTGCGTGGGGCTACGTCCGCAGGAGCGCGCAACCGACGTACTCGCTCGGCTCGATCGCGTGATGGCATCCTCTGGAAGCTCACGCACGCCCCGTGAGCCGTGGCGCCTTGTCAGTGACCACCGACGAGGTGCACCAGGGTGCCGAGCACATGATCGAAGCGGCGCCTGAGCTCTGGATCAACCTCGGGCAGGTAGCCCAGCGCCGCAGCTCGCCCGCGTGTTGCACGGCCTCCCACTCGCGCCCTCGCTCCCGCTCTCGCGAAGTAAGTATGCATACCTCGGCGGACGCCTGTGTCACCCATGTCCTGGCACGAGACGCCGCCACCGGACAGTGTCGAAGCACCACGCATGCTCACGCGCATGATGGCGCAAGGGCTAACCCTAATTACAACCGGTACCCTTCGTCGGGCCGAGGTCGGCCCACTGAATTCGCCCGTCGGCCACGCCCCATCGGTTGTTGGTGTACTTCTCGAGATCGATGAGCGCGTCCGCAGTTCCCCTGTTCGCGGTGCAGCAACCGCTGCAATCGGAGTCGCCGCACGTGTCGTAGACCGTCACGACAATCGTTTTGCCGGTGCTCGACTTCAAGCACAAGTCGTGGAGCTTGTAGGTGGTGAAGTTGGGGAAGAACGACACGATGTTGTGCGACATGACCCAACTCTCCGACTTCGTGCCGGAGCAAGCCGAAAACTGACCGGCCCACATGCACCCGTTGTATTTGATGCATTCTTCGCTGCCCGGGGCCGGGTAGGATTCGAAGTTCGTCTTTGCCCCCGTCTTCCACACGAGACCAGGCGTCGTGGCGCACCCGCTTCCGGTCGAGCCCCCGGTGCCGCCGGAGCCCGACGATCCACCGATTGCCGATCCCCCCGAGCCGGCGATGCCTCCCCCATCCGTCTTGACGCCGCCGGTACCTCCGCTTCCCCCCGAGCCGGTGGATCCGCCTGCTCCGGCCGTCGTCCCACCGGATCCGTCGGTACCGCCGGTGCTCGAGGTCGAGTCGCCGCTGCCGCCATAGCCGCCCGTTCCGGTCGTACTCGTCGTGCCAGCTGTCGTCGTGCTGCTGCTGGTCGTACGCGTGCCGCCGCCAGTGGTGCTGGCGCCGCCCGCCCCCGCCGCAGAAGAACCAGGATCGTCTCCGACCGTGCACGCAAAGTCCGCCAAACCGGCGGTGAGCACCATCAGTAACGATCCGGACAAGTAGGTTTTGAAGCTCATTGTCAGATCTCCTCGGGCCACGGCTTATGGACCATTCCCGCCCTGCAATGGCCGATGGCGCGTGGCTCAATGACAAGAACTGACCGCTCCGAAAAAGAACTTGCGTCGGCAACGTAATTTTCGGGCATAGAGATAACCCATGCCGTTCAAGGCCCTGATCCTCGATTACGGCGGCGTCCTCTCGCTGCCGCAATCTCATGAGCGGGTGGCATCCATGGCGAAACGGCTCGACAGCCCCGTCGACGCGTTCGAGCGGGCGTACCACGAGCATCGCGACGGGTACGATGCCGGTCTTTACACGCCCGAAGCGTATTGGATGCGGGTCCTCGATCGCCTCGATCGCCAGCACCTGGCGGCTCCGTCTCGGATCACCGCGCTCATCGAAGAAGACGTCGCATCGTGGGGCCAATTTCGAGACGAGGTGTGGGCTATGGCCAAGGCCTTCCGCTCGACGCGGGGTCGTACGGCCCTCCTTTCGAATAACGTTCCGCCGCTCATGGCTTGGCTTCGCGCGCTGGGCCGACTCGAGGCGCACTTCGATGTCGTCATGCCTTCGTGTGAGCTCGGCTTTTGCAAACCGGATCCCAGGATCTATCGGGCATGCCTCGAAGCTTTGGACGTCCGCCCAACCGAAGCGCTGCTGGTCGACGACACGCCTGCGAACACCGATGCCGCGAGCGAACTCGGGATCCAGACGTTAGTTTTCGCGGGCGACGACGCGATCGAACGGCTTCAATGGATGCTCACTTGATTGAACGCTGCTAAAAAGCATCGATGCGGAGTGTCGCGAAACTCGCCGTGTGCCTAGCACTCTTCGGTGACGAGCTCAGCGCTCGCGGGAGCGAGGCACAACCCATTCGCCTCGAGTACCGAGCCCCCGCGAACTGTCCCGACGAGGCCGCGCTTTTTTCCCGTATTCGAGCAAGGGTCGACGTGAGGCGCGCATCGTCGGTCGAATCAGTTCCCACCTTCGGGATCACGCTGGAGGACGCGGGACAGCGCATCATTGGTCGTATCGCTTCGGTGAGCGAGCGACGAGAGCCCACGTCGCGAGAAGTGAGCGGTGCCGACTGCTCCGACGTGGTCGACGCCGTCGCCCTCATCGTGTCGATGGCCATTTCTCCCGGTGCCGCGAAAGTCGGTAGCGTATCCGAACGACCGTCCGACGATGCGCTCCGCGATGCCGGCTCCGCGCCCGAGAAGAGCGCACCTGTTGCCTCGGCCGTCGAGCGACCGCGCTTGCGACTTCTCGGCAGTGGGCAAGCCGAAGCGACGTTCGGGTACGTGCCAGGGGCACTGCTCGGCGCGGGCGCTCGCCTTCAACTATTTCGAACGTCGCAATATCTGGGCGGCCCCGCGGTCGCGCTCGGATTCGTCGCCACCCCCACGACCGAGCGCACCCTTCCGCAAGGCCGAGCTACGCTGAAGTTCACGGCAGCCGAGGTGTTCGTGTGCCCGATCTCCTTCGCCATTTCGGCCTCGGTGCACCTGCTCCCGTGCGGCCGCGTCGATATCGGGCAGGTGAAGGGGGAGGGGACGGGGATAGCGAACGCCCGAAGCGAAAACCGTCTCTGGTCGAGCGTGGGGGCCCTCGGCCAAATCGCGTTCGTTCCCGTGAGGCCCTTGGTTGTCGACGGGCAAGCTTCGATTCTCGTCCCCCTCACCCCTTACGAATTCATTTTCGAGCCGAATTCGGTGGTCTACGAGGCCCCCCGCGTCGGCTTTTCGGCATCGATTGCGATCGGGGTGATGTTTTTGTGATGCGATGGCCCGATTCAGCCCATGCTTCAGGCCAGATGGACCCGCGCACCCTCGCCCTCGATGCGCCGCTGGCCGAAACGTGCAGTGCGGCAGGCGACTCGCGCCCGATGGAGGCGAGTCGTTCGGCCAGATTCCGTCGCATCTTCGAAGAGTATTTTCCCTTCGTGTGGCGAACGTTGCGGCGTCTCGGTGTGTCGCAGGCGTCGCTCCCCGATGCTTCGCAGCGCGTGTTCTGGACGGCTGCCCGCCGCATCGAAAGCATTCCCGACGAGCGCGCCCGTGGGTTCTTGTTCGGCACCGCCCGCCGGGTTGCCGCTGACTTCCGGCGTCTCGGTCAGCGGACCGTTTCCACCGACGATGGCGATACCGTGGTCGACGTCGCCACGCCGAGCGCAGAGGAGCTGCTCGATCAGAAGCGCGCGCGTGAGTTGCTCGATGAGCTCCTCGACACGCTGGACGACGACTTGCGCGAAGTGCTCGTGCTGCAAGAGGGAGAAGGGATGAGTCTGTCCGAGATTTCGGAGCTTCTCGAAATCCCGCTGGGCACGGCCGCGTCGAGGCTGCGCCGCGCGCGCGAGGAATTTCGACGTCGGCTCAAGCGACGGATGGCCAAAAAGCCAATGACGGGAGGCGTGCAATGAAGCCAACCATGCCTGGGCAAGACGACATCGAGCTCGTCGAAAAAAAACTCTTCGACGCGCTGTCCGAAGACGAACCTCCGGCCCGTGCACGTCGCCGAGTTGCCACGGCACTCGGAATGGCCGTGCTCACGACCGCCACCGCTGGCGCCGAGGGGGCCGCCCTACCGGCTATCGCTGTCGCTTCGAAAACGTGGCCTTTCCTGTTGGTGAAGTGGGTCGGTTTCGGCACGGTGGCCGGCGGCATCGCGGTCGGCGCATGGCGGTATGCGACACCCTCCTCGTCCTCGCAGGGAACCGCGCCGAAAGAGGTGGCCGGCGTCGTCGCGCCGGCGGCCCCTTCCTTCGTCCCTTCGCCACCATCGCGTGCGGTCGAAGAGCCCGCAGGCGGGCCGGAGGCCGCGCCGAGTAACTCAACCGCAGCCGCGGCCGAGCCACCGAGACCGACCTCGGTGCTCCCCCTCGTCGCACGTGCGGCCCGGATATCCGTACCGCCGACATCGCCAAAGAGCGAATCCAACGCGGATTTGGTCCCTGATGCGCCGCGAACCATGGTGCCGTCGACTTTGGCCGCCGAGGTCGCGATGCTCGACCGAACGCGCGGCGCGCTCTCGTCCGGCGAAGGCGAGCGCGCTCTCGATCTTTTGCAACGCTACGGGCGTGAGTTTCCCAAGGGCACTTTGGGCCTAGAGGCTTCGGTCCTCGGTATCGAAGCTTTGTACCTCACCGGTTCCGCCGAACGCGCGACCGCACTCGCTCGCGAATTTCTCGCCGCACATCCAACGAGCACGCACGCGAGCAGGGTGCGACGGTTGCTCACCGAGCATGCGAAACCGTGATGTGAAACGGCGATGGCCTCCATTGCACCGGAAGGAGGCGCAAATGAAATCCTCGAGCGTCCAGAAGTCCTTTCTTCTCGTCCTCATGACCGCTGCATGCGGTGACACCATCGCGCTCGGCGGTCCGCCCGATGGCCAGGCAGCATCCTCGGCAACGACGGGCGTGACGACGTCCGGCTCCGGATCCGGAACCACGCAAGGGAGTGGCGGAAGCG
>DASWDH010000595.1:0-6965 GCA_036395495.1 Polyangiaceae bacterium | reverse complement strand
ACATGATGTCCGTCGCGCTCGGGTTCGAGGCCGCCCCGGTTCGAATCGGCGCCGCCGTCGACGAGCCGCAACCGCCGCGGCTCTGCCCGCCGGAAACGGACCCCATCAACGAACGCTGTCAATTCACCGCCACCGCCCTCCCTTGACGCCGCGCCTGACCGCCAGCGCCTCCTGACCGGCAAGGGAAGATTCACAGGGAGACGGGGAAGCGGGGAGTTTTCTTTGGTTATTGAGACGTTGTTCCTCGCGTCTCGGCGCTGGCCCGAGACGATCGTCGACCGCGCCGCGGCACGCTTTGCAGCGCACGACCCGAAAAATCCCCGCCTCCCCGCCTCCCCGTAAAATCAACCCCATCAGTCAAGACGACCTGTCAAATCTTGGCGATGACCTATCAGGCTCGTAATAAGGTTGGGTCATGCACACGGCACTGATTACGGGGGGAGCACGAGGAATCGGGCGCGCGATAGCGCTTCACCTCGCGGGCCAGGGTTGGAACGTGGCGATCTGCTATCGCACCAGCGAAGCGGATGCCGATCGAACGTCCGCCGAAATCGAACAAAAGGGGGGGCGACCGCTCGCGGTGCGGGCCGACGTGTCTGAGCCCGATCAAGTCGCGAGGTTGTTCGAAGAAGTAGAGACCGCTTTCGGAGCGCCGGATGCGCTCGTTCATTGCGCGGGCCCTTACCACCGCGTGGATGTGCTGAAAGAGACACCGGAAGGCTGGCGAGCGATGTTCGCTCAGAATCTCGACTCGTTCTTCTACTGCGCTCGACTCGCCGCCCCGGCGATGATCCAGAAGAAGTGGGGGCGCATGCTCGCCTTCAGCATGGCCAACGCCGAGAAGGCCGCCGCTCAGACGGGCGTTACCGCCCACTACATTTCCAAGCTCGGCGTCCTGGTGCTCGGGCGCACCCTGGCGCGCGCTCTGGCGCCGCACGGAATTACGGTGAACACGATCTCGCCAGGCTTCGTCGCGTCCGGCAGCGCTCCCGACGACGAGCTGCAAAAGATGGTGAAGAATATTCCCGCGGGGTACGTGGGAGCCCTCGACGACGCCGTCCAAGCAGCTGCCTACTTGCTGTCGGACGGCGCACGTTACGTCACCGGGACCAACATCATCCTGAGCGGAGGCTGGGGAATCTGAAGTAGGTCAGGGACGTTTGGGCGGAGGTGCCGACCGCGATCGTTCCGCGGCTGCCTCGGCGGCGATGGCCGGCATGACCTCGTCCGCGGCCGGCGCGTTCTTGCCATTTGCGGGCGGCGGCGATGATCCGTTGGCGATGGCGACGGCCGGTTTTTCCGCCTCCTTTGGCGCGGTGGCCGAGTGAACCGCTGCTTCTTTGCTGGGCATCTCGCCAACGTCGAGCGTGCACTCGCCGAACACGACCTGCATCTTGTTGTTGGTTGGCAAGAGCTTCACCTCGAGCGACTTGGCTCGCACGATCGTCTTGTCCCTGACGATGCCGGAGAGCTGCACGGTTTCGGCGTCGAACTCGCCGGCGAGCTCACCCTGCGAGTGCATCTCGCCGACTTTGACTTTGCCCGAGACTGCACCGGTCGCGCTGATCTGGAGCGAAGGGGCCGAGATGTCCCCTTCGATCTTTCCTCTGACCACGATGGGGCAGCTGGAAGTAAGCGAGCCCTTGAACTGGGTTCCCTCCTCCACAAGCGTTTTCTTGCCGCCCGCGTCCCAATTCTTAGGATTGTCCATTCGTCTCTCCTGCCTTCGCCGTTGATTTCTTTGCTTGTAGAATCTTCATTCGAAGCTTGCATCCTGGCTCGAAAGCGAACCGCGTGGAGTGTGGAGCCTGCTCGACGGCGCCTACCAGGGCTCCTCCCGCGCTCACCACCACTTGTTCCGCTCCGACGATGCCGGGACTCTGGCGCTCGAAGAAGTGCCCGTTGATTGTGATATTGCCCCCGCCCTTGATTTGGCAGTCGGAGAGGACGCCCCCCTTGCCGACAACCAGCTCGGTGCCCTTACCGAGCGAGATCGAGCACTGCTCGAAAAGGCTTTCGATTTCCACGAAGGCTCCCGAATCGAATTCGAGAACGGCATTGCGGAGCACGTCACCGCGACCGAAGTAGCGGCGCGTGGCCAAGCCCTCGGTCGGTTCGATCCGCCCTTCCTTGGCGAGCAACGCCGGCACCTTATCGCCCGGTACGCGGCGCGAACCGTCCCCCTCCGAGCTGGCGTCGAGCCAGTCGGCCCGGATGTTGGCAAGCGACGAGCCCCCCGCGAGAACGCCGGCCACCTTCGCTCCGGTGAGGGTCGCTCCGGTGAGGTCGGCCTTGGACAGGTTGGCGTCGCGCGCGTCGACCCCCGACAGATCCGCGTAGGCGAGCACCGAACCGGAGAGGTCCGCCTTGTGAAGCGATGCTTTGTTCAGTTTGGCGCCGCGCGCGCGAGCATTGGTGAGCTGCGCATTGGCCAGCGTCGCTTCGGTAAGGTCGGCTTCTTCGATGTTGGCTCCGCGCAGACTCGAGTTCGAGAGATCGGCCTTCCTCAGCTTCGCCCCGCTGAGATCGCACTCTTCGAGGCTCGCGTGCGCGATGACTGCGGTCGAGAGATCGGCGCCCCCCAGCGAAGCCGACTCGAGCTGTGCGTTGCTCAGCTTGGCGCCGACCAGATTGGCACCGGTGAGGTTGGCTCCCTCGAGGTTGGCGCGGCTCAGATTGGCGCCAGCGAGCACCGCCCGTTCGAGGTTCGCTCCCTCCAGATCGGCGTTGTCGAGATTCGCCTGGGTGAGATCGGCGCCGGCGAGGTACGCCTCACGCAAGCTGGCATTCTTGAAGTTCGCGCGCTTGAGCTTCGCGCCTTCGAGATTGGCCCCCTCGAGATCGGAGCGTCCGAAGCTCGCCCCTTCGAGAACGGCTTTCGACAAGTCGACCCCGCGAAGGTCGGCTCGTTCGACCTTCTCCCCTTTCCTGACTTTTTTCAGGATGTCATCAGCTGTGAAATCCGCCATGGGAACACGATCCTCCCTCTAATTGACTGATGGAACTTCTATGATGCCGGTCGCCGCTCCGCCTTTTTTTGGCGAAGATATGCTTCGAGCTCTTCTATCTTGCGGCCAAACGGCAGCTTTTCGATTTGATTGAGACGATCGACTTCTCCCAAAAAGGCGAGAAGCACCTTGATTTGTAAGACAACTTCGGCTCGAGCTTGACGCAGCTGCTTCTTCTTGCCTTTTGCATCTTCCGACCAGCCCGTCGCTGCCTGCTCGTAAGCCTCGTGGAGCTCGCGCAATTCCGATGCGAGCTGGGCCAGACGCTCGCGCTCGCTGGAACGCGTCGCGTCGGCAATGGAGGCGATGTCGTTGCGATAATGTCGAACTTTCTCGACGATTCGCGCGGCGAGCTGCTCGCTGACGCCGGTCGTCGCCGCAATCTCGTCGGGCTTCGCCAGAAAGAGGACGTCGAGGCTGGTCAACCCGGCCGCATAGATCTTGTCGATGGTGACCTTGTGAACTTCGGGGACTTGCTGCAAAAGCGCATGAACGATGATCGCTTCGCGGCGACTTCGCTCCTCGTCGAGCGCGAACACCTCGGGCATCTGTTCGGTGAGATTGGCGTATGCGACGAGCAGCGCCTCGCGCGACTCACCGGCGATCGTGGTGCCGGTCGTGTCGGCCGCGTGCGTCAGCGCGGCTCTGAAGTTTTCGAGCCAGACACAGAGGTCGGTCAATTCCATTTCTTTGGCGGCGCGGAGCAACGAGTTCACCGCCGGCTCGCAGATGGGCAGCCAATTGCGCGGTGGCTCGCCCCAGCGCACGCCGATCATGAAGTCGCGTACCTGGCGCATGTGATTGACGGCAAGGGCGACGAAGAGATCCTTCAGCTCGACAATCGAGTGGCTCGGCGGCGGCTGCTCGGAAGGGCGAAGTCGCTTGACGTGACCGTTGGCGGATTCGACGATCGCGCCAAACGCCTCGTCGAGGTCGTTGAGGAAGTTGCCGATGCTGTCGAGATCGGTGGCCGGCGGAGGCGGCGTTCGTCGCTTCGGTGGAATCGCGGCGACGGCAATCGCTGCCATGTCGACAGTTGCGACAGGAGCCTGCGCAACGGGGGGCGGGGCGACGGGCGGTGGCGCAGCAACCGGAGGAACATCCAGCGCTGCGGGCGGTTCGGCAAACGGCGGCACGGGCGCCGCAACTTCCATCGTGGCCGAGGCTCCCAGCTCGAGAGTGAGCAGCCCGTCGGCTACCTCGTCGGGAGTAGGAGCCGAAGCGGCACGCGCGGCCGCGACGGCTGATCGCGGCGGAGCGAAGTGCGGTTCGGTGTCGAGCGCCGGCCGAAACGGGGCGCGGGGCGGCGGTGCCGCGATCGGCTGCGCTTGCGCCTTTTCGCGTGCGGCACCCGGCGGCGGTGGAAGCGGAGCAGCCGGTCTCCCGATTCGCTGCCCGCCCAAAGGAGAGCGGGTCGGCTGAGCGGCGGCAGCGACAGCCACCGCAGGCGGCGAAGCGTAAGGTGCCGGGGGAGCGCCGGGGTGTCCGACTCGCGCCGTACCGCGATGGGACGCCGGTGGCTGCGGCATCGTTCCGAATACCTGCGTGCGAGCAGCAGCACTTGCCGCCTGCGCCGACGCTTGCTGCGCGCTCTTCGCCGCGCGATCGACCGGCAGAACCGACGAGACGGCCGGGGGCCAGCCTCCGTCGACGTCGACGGCCGGAGGATTGATCTGGAACGATGGCGCCTTCGGACGCATCGTTCCCTTGCCTTCGGGCTGCGAGGGCTTCGGCTCCGACGGCAGCGCGAGTTTGGACGCGACTTCTTCTTCGCCCGACGATTTCATACCGGTTTCCTCGCCGGCAGCGTCGCTGCCGTCGTCGTCCTCAGCATTTTTGTTGAAGAGCCGCGAGAAGATGCTCATCTGCTCTCCCCGTCGATCGAGATGAACATGTCGAGACTCAGTATTATACAGCGAGCAAGAGTTGGGAGCGTATGGATCGACGCGGTGATCATCACTCACCCGCCCACATCGTGATCTCGAGTCTTCGTGTGGTTCGCACGGCTAGACCATGTCGAAAAAGAGGGGAGTTCGCGTCGCAAGAAAATCCGCGATGATGCGCGAATCCACTTCCGACATGCTTTCGAATTCGATTCCCATGCCGGGCAGACCCTCGAATCCGATCGGGATCTCGCGCACCCATCGGACGGCCCCTTGCAACGAGAGCGGGGCCTTGCTGGTCGGAAGTCGAAGCGCGACTTCGACCTGAGTGCCAATGGGTTGGACGAGTTGGGTTGCCACGAACAATCCACCGTACGAGAGGTTTTGGGTGAGCCCCATGTAGAAGTTCGAGTCGCTCTGCAGGCTGACTTCGAGTTCAATGCGAAAACGACGATGCGCACGCCCATCGATTGCGCCGGGCAAGGAAGGCATGATGATTCCTCCTGCACACTGAATTACTCGGTGGATTTCGCTAGAGCTATAGTCCTAGCGCGCACTTTTCTTTGGCGAGTCTCTCCCACATTGGCTCTTCGGTGCGCAAATCGCGCAACTCCAGCACACCAGGGCCGATGAGCTGGGTATCACCCCCAACCACCGCGGAGAGCCAAAGGCTTCATGACGCAGCCCGTTACCACTGCGCGCGCATCGTGCGCCGATGCGGTTGCCGCCGAGCTGAACGAATGTGTCTACGAGTCACCGATTTGTCCACAGCCCGAGCCCGCCGACGAACCGAACGCATCTGCCGACCCGCCCATCCGGGTCGGGCCTCCACCCGGTCCTGCGCTTCGCTTCTGTCAACAAGCCGATAGCGTCATCGAAGGCTATCTTTGCGGGGAACCGACGGTCGTTTCCAACGCGTGCCGCAAGCCGAAAAACGCCTTCGATGCCTACGTCTGCGACGAGCCGCGCATGCACGCTCTGCAGACGCGCGTGCTGCGCGAAACGTACGCGCTGCTGAAGGCGCTGTTCCTAGAGCTCATCCGTGAGAACAGATAGGAGCCTACTCCAGCCACATTGCTCCGGCTGGCCCGCGGGTGTATCTGCGCCGACGCATGCTCATTCTGTTGGCCCACGGCGCCGGTGCCCCGTCGAGTTCCGCGTGGATGCTCGCCTGGAAAGAGCGTCTCGCCTCGCTCGCAACGGTCGTCACCTTTGACTACCCGTACATGCGTGAGGGGCGGCGCAGCCCCGATCCGCTCCCCAGGCTGGTAACCGCGCACCGCGAGGCGCTGGCGCGCGCCTCGGCCGAGCATGATGGGCCGCTCGTGCTTGCGGGAAAATCCATGGGCTCGCGCGTGGGCTGCCACGTTGCGCTCGAGGAATCGTCGGTGCGCGCCCTCGTCTGTTTCGGGTATCCGCTGAGTTCGCCGGGTAAGCGCAAGATCGTTCGAGACGAGGTGCTGCTCCGGCTGCGGGTACCGATTCTTTTCGTGCAGGGCACGCGCGACTCCCTGGGGCCGCTGGATCTGCTCGAGCAGGTGCGCGCCAAAATGGAAGCGCCATCGTCAGTTTACCGCGTCGAAGGCGGTGATCATTCGCTCAACGTGTCGGCCTCGGTGCTCAAGGCGTCGGGACAAACCCAGGCCGACGCCGACGCCCGCATGCTGGCGGCGATCGACACGTTCCTCCGCGCTCACGTCTCTGCTTGAGTTGCGTCTCGGATCACACGCCAATGCTGGTGATTCCGCCTGACACGATGAACGCCATGAACTGCGAGCCATCGACGCTGATCGGTTTGACCCGCGCGCGGGGCACCAACGCCAGCGTGCCAGCGACGTTGTACGATTGAGGGAAATACACGGCGACGCTCTCCGAAAGCTGCAAGACATCGAGCGAGTCTCGGGTGATGAAACCGAGCATCATGAACCCTCCCGGCAAGACGTCGACCACCACCGGACGGTCGAACCTTCTTTTTTCGCCCACGAAGGCTCCCATCAAGTCCTTGATCGACGTGTACACGAACCTGGCGATCGGCACCCTGACGAAGAACGCTTCGAAAATCGAGAGCAGCTTG
>DASWDH010000594.1:0-2384 GCA_036395495.1 Polyangiaceae bacterium | reverse complement strand
GCGCCACTCCGCGCGAGGATGGCACGTACCTGATTCGCGGCTCGAAAATCTTCATCTCCGGCGGCGACCACGATCTCACCGACAACGTCGTCAACATGACGCTGGCGCGCATCGACGGAGCTCCCCCGGGGATCAAGGGCCTGTCGCTTTTCGCGGTACCCAAGCGCCGCTACGAAAACGGCACGCTCGTCGGGAACGACGTCCACGTTGCGGGGGCCATCCACAAGATCGGATGGCGCGGACTGCCGAGCCTGGCGCTGTCGTTCGGCGACGAGGGCGACTGCCGTGGATGGTTGGTCGGAAAGCCTCACCAGGGTCTGCGTTACATGTTTCAAATGATGAACGACGCGCGAATCATGGTCGGAATGAACGGCGTCGCGACAGCCTCGGTCGCCTACCACGAGGCGCTCGCCTACGCGCGAACGCGCAAGCAGGGTCGACCCATCGCGTCGCGCGATCCCAACCAGCCGCAGGTGCCGATCATCGAGCACGCGGATGTGCGGCGCATGCTGCTGCGGCAAAAAGCCATCGTCGAAGGCGGTCTTTGTCTGGTGGCCTTTGCGGCGTGTCAAGCCGACGTCGCCGCGCACGCAACGGATGCCGAAGCACGGCGCCGGGCTGCACACCTGCTCGACGTGCTCACGCCGGTCGCCAAGAGCTTTCCGGCCGAGTGGGGCTTCGAGGCCAACGTGCTCTCGGTGCAGGTGCACGGCGGCTACGGCTATTCGAGCGAACAACTCCCCGAAGCCTGGCTGCGCGATCAGAAGCTCAACAGCATCCACGAGGGTACGACCGGCATTCACGGTCTCGACTTGCTCGGCCGCAGGATCGTCGCCGAGGGGGGCGCGCCGCTGCGAGTGTTACTCGAGGAAGCGGACGCGGTGATCGGCCGCGCCGATCGAGCCGGCGTCGATGCGGCTTGGTGTCTCGCGGTTCGTGAAGCGATGGCCCGCCTGGCGGACCTCACCGCGCACCTCGGGGGCATCGGCCTATCCGGTGACGTCGAGGCGATGATGCTCCACAGCACGGATTTTCTCACGGTCGTCGCGATTGTCGTCGTCGCCTGGTTGTGGCTCTGGCAAGCCGCGCTTGCGAAAGAGGCGCTCGCACGTGGCACAGCCGAGGAAGACTTCTACCAAGGCAAGCTATGCGCTGCGCAGTACTGGATCTGGACCGAGCTCCCGCGGGTCACCCATCTGGCGGAGCTCTGCCGCTCCGGTGAGGATTCCTACGGCCGCATGCGCGACGGTTGGTTCTAGTCGTCCGGCCATTCGTTCGCGCCCTCTCCGAGGGGGCCACGCTGCAGCCGAATCACGCAGAAGCGCTGGCCGGTGGGCGCCTCCATCACCCACCAAGTGCGGACGAACTGCACCCTCTTCGCGCCGAGCGCCTCGAGTCGTTTCACCTCGGCTTCGACGTCGTCGGTCTCGATATCGAGGTGCACGCGGCTCGGGTGATCCACTCTCTGGGTGAGAATGATGAGTTCGCTTGGCTTCGTCGCGAGCTCGCGGTAGTTGCCGCTCTCCGGTGTAGGCGGAAGCACTGCTTTGCCGAGGGCACGGCTCCAAAAATCGGTGGCGGCGTCGAGGTCTGCGTTGCAATCGATGACGATCGTCGAGAGTCGGCTGCGGTGCATGTTTCCTCCTAGCTAACTGCGTCGCCAAAGCACTTGGGCTATACTCGCGCCCCCGAGCCAATCAGATGACCCGTTTTCTTGGTGAAGTTCTGTTCGTCAGCGCCGTGATCGGCAATCTCATCCTCATCGGGGCCGGACTTTTGGCGGCCATCGCTATTTCGATCCGCCGTGGGATAATCGCCGCGCAAAACGCCCCGGTTGCCCCCCCGCTCCCCGAGAGCGACCGAGTTCGCACGCCGTTTTTCGAGAGGGTCTTCAAAACCAGAGCGATGCTGCTCGTCGTGCTGCTTTTTCCGGTCGCGTTGGCACTCGCGTTTCAGGATCGTCGAGGCGGCCGACCCAGCTCGATACCGCTCATTCTCGGCGAGGTCCTCTTCATCTACGCGATCATCGGCAATCTGGTCGGCATCGTGGCCGGTCTCTTGGCCGCCCTCGGCATTTCGGTCGGCCGGGCGGCGAGTGCCGCGCACGACGATACCGTCGCCCCTACTCCAGGGGTGATGGCCGCCTTTCATCACCCCGACCCGATCCGCACCTCGTTCTTCGAGAAGGCATTCATGGGCGGAGCGACGCTGCTCGTACTCGTGGGTCTGCCGGTCGCGCTGGCGGTGGTGTTTCAGTTCGTGATCCCGCTGATCGGCGGCGGCTGGACACGCTGACGTTCACTTGATGTCGATGGCGCATCGGCCGCCGATGCAATTGCCGGCGCCCGAGCAACAGTCGGTGTCTTGCGTACACGGGCCGCCCA
>DASWDH010000593.1:0-9279 GCA_036395495.1 Polyangiaceae bacterium | reverse complement strand
ATTCAAGCAAGTCGCGACCGAGGTCGACAAGCGCGAGTTTTCCGATGTGACGGGCGAATCGGTCATCACGGATCTCGGAATCGACTCGCTTTCGATGATGCAGATCGTGGGGGAGATGGAGCTGCGACTCAACATCATGATCCCCGACGAGGATCTGGTCGAGCTCGTCACCGTCGCCGATTTGGTCGGGGTGGTCGCGCGCCGGATCGAAGGGGTATAGATGGAGACCCGCCTCGCCATGCGGCTGTACCAGGAGTACACGACCTTCTTTCAGAAGGCGGAGCGCGAACGGCGCTGGAATCCGTTCGACGACATCCCCTGGGACAAGGTCAACAAGAGCGCCAGCGAGGAGCTCGCGCTTTGCGCCGAGACCTTCTGCGGAGTGGAGATGTACCTGCCCGACTACGTCGCGGGCGGCATCAATGTGGTGCGCAAGTCCTTCGGGCAAGCCTGGTTCCAGGCCAACTGGGCCTACGAGGAGTCCAAACACGCGCTCGCCTTGACCGAGTACCTCTTGCGCAGCGGCAAGCGCACCGACGAGCAGATGGTCGACTTCCAGAACAGGATTTTCGAGAAAGTCTGGAAACGCCCGTTCGACACGCCGCGTGAGATGACGCTTTACGGAATCATCCAGGAGATGGCGACTTTCGTCATCTACATCAAGCAACGCGACCGGGCGGCCAGCGAACAGTGCGAAGCGTTGCACAAGATCTACGATTTGATTGCCCGCGACGAAATTGCACATTGTCGCTTCTATCAGAACGTCGTCAAGGTGCTGCTCGAGGAGGATCGCGAAGGAACGCTGGCGGACTTCGCACACGTCTTTGCCAACTTCGAGATGCCGGGGGTCACCCTGGTTCCCAACTACGACGACCGCGTCGAGATCATGCGTCAAGCGGGCATCGATCGGGCGGTGTTTTTGCAGAAGGTGTATTTCCCGATTTTGAAATACCTCGGCATCACCCGGCATGAGATGATGTGGGCGGCCAAGAAGGCCAGGGAGCGGCAGGGCACCCCCATTTGCCCGGATACCGTCCCTCGATCGTTCGATCCTTCGACGCAGCCGGTGTGAGCGCGAATTAGGCGTCGTTGTCGTAGACGTCTGACGTCCACCCTCTAGCTGTGGCTTTGCGCTTTCCTGAGCGTGTACACGAATACCATTGCCCCGAGGAGCGTGGGTAGGGCAACCAGTGCGATGTCGATGACCGGAATCCACACGGCGGCGACCTGACGTCCGACGAAACGATACGCGCGCCAGGCGATCGAGAACATTCCCGTCGTCGACAGGAGGGCTATCAGTGCCATCCGCAGCCCACCCGCCAGGCGTTGGACGGCCCACGCGCTGCGCCAGCGCGAGACCAGCGCACGCAGCGAACCTATCGTTGCGAAGAGAACACAGAAGCTGGAGATCACACCAAGGAGGAGCGTCTCCATGTCGGTGAGTTCGGACCGACCGGCGACGAGGAGAACGATCGGGGCGGTGATCACGAATACCGACGCGCCGGCGACGGCGCCCACCGTGAAAGCCAGCCCGAACGCGGCGGGGCGAGCCCGGCTCGCGCGGCGCATCGACTCCACCGTGGGGGGCGGAGGCGGCGGAGCCGATCGCCCGAGAGCCATCTCGTTGAGATGCCCAACGTATCCGGATCCAGAACGCGCCTGCACGGCCAGCGTCGGGGCGCGGATCTTCGCGCGCTCGTCGAACGCGGCAAGCTCGCGATCCAGCTCGAGCGCGGTCGCCGGCCTGTCTTTGGGCGAACGGGCCATGGCGCGCTGAATCACCAGCTCGACCCCCTCCGGGATGCCGCGTTCGAGCTCGCGCGGTCTCTTGGGATCTTCGGTGAGAACCCGGTTGATGACCGTAGCCGGATCGTCGTCGGGAAACGGAGCACTGCCGGTGAGCAAGCGGTAGAGCACGGCGCCCACCGCGTAAACGTCGGAGCGCTGGTCGGCGGCGGACGAGCCGCGCGCCTGCTCGGGCGCCATGTACGCGGGAGTCCCGACGACCACGCCGGTGCGCGTGAGATTTTTGTCGTCCATCACTTTGGCCACGCCGAAGTCGAGGAGTTTGATCTGGATTCGCTGGTCGGGACGGCGCACCAGGAACACGTTGGAGGGTTTGAGATCGCGGTGCACGACGCCGACTTCGTGCGCTACCGCCAGGCCGCGGCACATCTGCCGGCAGATCGTGACCGCAGTGTTCACCGGAAGCTTGCCCATCCGCTCGCATAGACTGCTCAAGTCTTCCCCTTCGAGAAGCTCGGCGACGAGGCACGGCAAGCCGTCGCGCGTACGAATGACGTCCACGACTTCCACCACGTGTTCGCTGGCGATCCGTGCTGCCGCCTGGGCTTCGCGTTCGAATCGCGCCACCGCCTCGGGGTGGCGGCTGAGCGTCTCGTGCATCACTTTGACAGCGAGCTTGCGCGGTAACCGCACGTGGTCGGCTTCGTACACGCGTCCCATTCCGCCCGAACCGAGCAGCTGGGTGATGCGGAAGGTGCCCGCCAGCACCTCGCCGATGAGCGGGTCCTCTTCGGTGTTGTCCGGCTCGAGCGAGGTCGCGTCCTTCGGACACACCAGGAAATCGCTGGGATATTTCGCGCCGCATACCGGGCAGCGCCGGCTTTTCACGTACCCAACCGTCGGAGCGTCGCTCGACGTCACCATGCGCGGAGAGTACTACCCCTTTTCTCCAGTGGCAGCACTAGGCTCGTACGACAGGTTCGGCGCGAGCCAGCGTTCGACCTCGCCGATGGTCATCCCCTTACGACGAGCGTAGCTCTCGACCTGCGCGCGATCGATCTTGCCCACCGAAAAGTATTGCGCCTCGGGGTGCGCGAGATAGATGCCGCTCACGCTGGCGGGCGGCATCATCGCGAAGTGCTCGGTCAAGGTGATCCCGACTGCAGGTGCCTCGAGCAAGACGAACAGCTTCTCTTTCTCGGTGTGATCGGGGCAAGCGGGATAGCCGAAGGCCGGACGAATGCCTCTGTACTTTTCGCGTATGAGATCCTCGTTCGAAAGCTGCTCGCTCAAGCCGTAGCCCCAATCGCGGCGAGCGCGCTGGTGCAAGAGCTCGGTGAACGCTTCGGCCAGGCGGTCGGCGAGCGCCTTGACCATGATCGCGTTGTAGTCGTCGAGCTGCTTCTCGAAGCTTCGGGCCAGCTCGTCGGCGCCGAGGCCTGCGGTCACCGCGAACGCGCCGATGTAGTCACGAGCTCCCGAGTGCACCGGCGCCACGAAGTCGGAAAGGGACAGATAGGGATTGTCGTCGGTCTTGATCTGCTGCTGGCGGAGCATGTCGAAACGCAGCAGCTCCTTGTCCCGCTTCTCGTCGGAGAACACGACGATGTCGTCGCCGTCGCTCCCCGCAGGCCAGAATCCATACACACCCCGCGCGCGGAGCGAGCCGTCGCGCATGATTCGATCGAGCAAACGTTTGCCGTTTTCGAAGAGCTCGCGCGCGGCTTGACCGTGCTCGGGGTGCTGCAAGATGGCCGGGAATTTGCCGCGCAGCTCCCACGCGGTGAAAAAGAAAGTCCAGTCGATGTAGCCGGCAATCTGCTGGAGCGACACATCGTCGACGACACGCCGACCCAAGAACGACGGCACTGCGATCTCCTCGCTCCCGAACGAAACCAAAAGGCGGTTGGCCCTCGCCGTCTCGATGGGAAGCAGCGGCCGATTCTGCTTGCGCGCGAAAAGATCGCGCAATTTGGCCTGCTCCTCGCGGTTTTTGAGATCGAAATCGCTTCGCTGCTTCTTGTCGAGCAAGCTCGCAACGACGCCCACCGCTCGCGAAGCATCGAGCACGTGGACCGTGCTCTGTTGGTACTCCGGCGCGATTCTCACCGCCGTGTGCTGGCGGCTCGTCGTCGCTCCTCCGATGAGGAGCGGAAGCTGCAGGTTTTGGCGCTGCATCTCTTTGGCGACGTAAACCATCTCGTCGAGCGAGGGGGTGATGAGTCCCGAGAGCCCCACGATATCCGCTTTTTCTTGCTTCGCCGTTTCCAGGATCCTTTCGCAGGGCACCATCACGCCGAGATCGATGACCTCGTAGTTGTTGCACCCGAGCACCACCCCCACGATGTTCTTTCCAATGTCGTGGACGTCGCCCTTGACCGTCGCCATGACGACCTTGCCGTGCGAGTGGCTGCCACCCGTTTTTTGCTTGTCATGCTCCATGTAAGGCAAGAGATACGCGACGGCGCGTTTCATCACGCGGGCGCTCTTCACGACCTGAGGGAGGAACATCTTGCCGGCGCCGAAGAGATCGCCGACGATCTTCATGCCGTCCATGAGCGGACCCTCGATGATGGAGAGGGGCCGCCCATATTTCTGGCGAGCCTCTTCCACGTCCGCCTCGATGAAATCGACGAGCCCCTTCACGAGCGCGTGCGAAAGGCGCTCTTCGACCGTTCCCGAGCGCCAAGCGAGCTCCGCCTCCGGTTTCTTTCCCTGCCGTTTGACTGTCTCGGCGAATTCGACCAGCCGTTCGGTCGCGTCAGGCCGGCGATTGAAGAGCACGTCTTCCACGTACGTCAGCAGGTCTTTCGGGATCTCCTCGTAGACCGCGAGTTGCCCGGCGTTGACGATGCCCATGTCCATCCCCGCCCGGATGGCGTGATACAGGAACGCCGAATTCATCGCCTCGCGCACGGTGTTGTTGCCGCGGAACGAGAACGAGAGGTTGCTCACGCCCCCGCTGATGTGCACCCCGGGACAGGTCTGCTTGATGATGCGGGCAGCCTCGATGAAGTTGATCGCATACTCGTTGTGCTCGGCCATCCCGGTCGCGATGGCGAGAATGTTGGGATCGAAGATGATGTCCAGTGGATCGAAGCCGACGTTCTCGGTGAGAATGCGGTAGGCGCGCTGGCAGATGTCGACCTTGCGCTGGACGGTGTCCGCTTGGCCAACCTCGTCGAAGGCCATCACGACCACCGCGGCGCCGTAGCGGTTGACGAGCTCGGCTTTTTTGACGAAGTCCGCCTCTCCTTCTTTCAGGCTGATCGAGTTGACGATGGCTTTGCCCTGCACGCACTTCAATCCGGCCTCGATGACCGACCATTTCGAACTGTCGACCATGATCGGCAGGCGCGCGATCTCGGGTTCGGTGGCGACCAGGTTCAGGAAGGTGGTCATGACCTGCTCGGAATCGAGCATGCCTTCGTCCATGTTGACGTCGAGGATGTTCGCGCCGCCGCGCACCTGGTCGAGCGCCACTTCGAGTGCCGTCGTGAAATCTCCCTTTTTGACGAGCTCGGCGAACCGCTTGGAGCCCGTCACGTTGGTGCGTTCCCCGATCATCACGAAGTTCGTATCCGGTCGTATGACCAGCGGCTCGAGCCCGCTGAAATGCGTGTATGGCGAATGGGGGTGCGGGTGGCGCTTGGGGCGCAGGTTGCGAACCCCCGCGGCGATCGCCCGTATGTGGTCCGGCGTCGTGCCGCAGCAGCCGCCGACGACGTTGGTGAGACCGCTCTCGGCGAATTCGGTCAACAGGGCGGCGGTGGTCTCCGGTTGCTCGTCGTACTCTCCGAACGCGTTGGGAAGCCCGGCGTTCGGATAGCAGGACACGTAGGTCGACGCGATCTCCGAAAGATCGGCGAGAAACGGACGCATCTCCGCCGCTCCGAGGGCACAGTTGATCCCGACCGAGAGCGGCTTCACGTGAAGCACCGAAGCGAAGAACGCGTCGACCGTCTGCCCCGAGAGCGTTCGACCGCTCTTGTCGGTAATGGTCATCGAGATCATGAGCGGCAGGCGCACGCCCTTTTCGGCGAACACCTCCTCGATCGCAACGAGACAAGCCTTGGCATTCAGCGTGTCGATGATCGTTTCGACCAAGAGAAGGTCGACCCCGCCGTCCACGAGGCCACGCACCTGCTCGCTATACGAGTTTTTCACCTGGTCGAAGGTGACCGCGCGATACGCTGGGTCGTTCACGTGCGGAGAGAGTGAAAGGGTTCGATTCGTCGGACCGATCGCCCCCGCGACGAACCGTGGCCGGTCCGGCGTTTTTTCCGTCCACTTACGGCAGGCCGCCTTCGCGAGCTTCGCCGCGGCGACGTTGATGTCGTAGATCGCGCGCTCTAGGTGGTAGTCCGCTTGCGCGATGGACGTGGCGCTGAACGTGTTGGTTTCGATGATGTCGCTGCCCGCCTCGAGGTACGCCTCGTGAATGCCCTGGATGATCTCGGGGCGGGTCAACACCAGAACATCGTTGTCACCCTTGAGCTCGTGCGGATGATCCTCGAAACGGGCGCCGCGATAGTCGGCCTCGGCCAGCTTGTGGCGCTGGATCATGGTGCCCATCGCACCGTCGAGCAGAAGAATGCGTCGGTCGAGGGCTTCAGCCAGGGCGTCTTCGGTCTTGGTGGAGGTCATGGGCTGATCGGGTCAAGCCCGCTCGAACGTGAGTACGCAGTTGTGCCCGCCAAATCCTGCGCTGTTGGAGATCGCATATTGGACGTCGCCGCGGCGCGCTTCGCGGATGAGGTCGATCTCGAACACCGGATCGAGGCGATCGACGTTGATCGACGGGTGCAGCTGCTGGTCACGAAGCGAGCAGACGACCGCAATGGCTTCCGCCGCCCCCGCCCCGCCGAGCAGGTGCCCGATCATGGACTTCGTCGCCGATATCGGAATACGGGCGAGCTCGGGACCGAAAACCTGCTTCATCGACTGATATTCTGCGACATCGCCCTGCGGTGTCGAGGTGGCGTGCGGATTGATGTACCCCACCTCGGACGGCCTGATCCCGGCCCGCCGCAGGGACGCCTCGATGGCGAGCCGCAGACCTAGGCCTTCCGGATGAGGGCGGGTCAAGTGCTCGGCGTCGCTCGACATGCCCCAGCCTACCAGGTACGCGAGCGGCTTCACGCCCCTTTGGACGGCGTGGGATTCGGCCTCGAGGACGAGCGCCCCGGCCCCCTCCCCCATGACGAAGCCGCTGCGATCGAGGTCGTACGGCCGGGAGGCGCGTGTTGGGTCGCCTTGGTACGCCCGGGCGAGCGCGCGGGCATTGCCGAACCCGGCAACGGTGTTGAGCCGCGTGGCCGCTTCGCCTCCTCCGGCGATCATCACGTCGGCTTCGCCGGTGAGGATCATCATGGCCGACACCGCGATGGAGTGGCTGGCCGTGGCGCACGCGCTCGCGATGTTGAAGCTCGGCCCCATCAATCGGTGCTTCACGGAAACGAGTGCGGAGACCGCGTTCAGCATCACTCCCGGGATGAAGTAGGGCGACACGGCGCGCGGCCCGCGCTCGTTCGAGCGACGAATCTGAGCTTCGAAAATTTCGACGGCCCCCTGGCCCGTCGACACGAGGACGCCTATCCGCGTCTTGTCCACGCCGCCGAGCCGCGCTTCGGCAATGGCTTCCGAGGCCGCGGCCACCGAGAGCTGCTCGACGCGCCCGTAGATCTCCTGCTCCTTGTCGTCGAGCCAACGCGAGGCATCGAAGCTCGGCACCTTGGCGGCGATGTCGCTGCGTAACTTTTCGGTCGGAAATTCGGTGATGAACGAGACGCCGGACTTGCCTTCCAAGAGGCCACGCCAGTACGTCGAAACGTCGAGACCGAGGGGGCTCACGAGGCCCATGCCGGTGACCGCGATGCGGGGGTTCATGGAAGGCCGTGTCGTAGCACGTGCCCGGGGCTCCGCAGGAAGCTACTACACGGACAACGTCGGTCTCGAAACCACGGTTGGCGATCCGAGCGCGTGCGTGTTCCCGGACGCGCAGTTCTGAGCTTTTTCTTTGCAGCGCCGTGCGTCGGCGGCTACGAAATGGCCACCGATGCGCGGCGCACTCCTTTCCCTGGCCCTGTGTGTGGCTGCCCTCGGCTGCAAGAAGAAGCCGCCACCACCCCCGGACATCCTGCCCGGGCCGCCTGCAGCGAAGCTCGACCTGCCTCCCCGCTGCACTCCGGTGTCCGCCGAGCCCCCTTTCGTCCTCGGGCCGAGCGACATCGCACGCCCCCCCTCAGCAACCGCCGAGGAAGCGGGGACACCCGAACGGGATGAGAGCCTTCCCTTCGCTTCCGAAGTCGGTGACGGAATCACCTGGTCGGGGGGCTTCGCCGTCGGCGCGATCCACGAGCGGGAAAGTTCGCTCGCGCTGTCGGTGGTCACGCTCGGAAGGGATGGTCGCAATGCCAAAGTCATTCCGCTCGGAGTCGCACACGGCGACGTCGATCCGCCGCGTCTCGCCGCGCGCGGCTCGACCCTGGTTGCCGGAGTGCTCGAGCCCGAACCCAATGGTCGCTCCCTCCGGCTCGCCAAGCTCGACGATGGAAAGGTGACCTGGGGAGCCACGTTGCAGGAAAAAACGGGCGAGTCGCAAGCCTTCGACATCGCGCTCGGCGAGAAGAAAGGCATCGTGGTCTGGGATGAGGACGGTCCGACGTCCGGGGTCATCCAAGTCTCGACGTTCGATGTCGCAAACGTGTCGAATGCCACGACGCCTCGTGCGATCTCGCCTCCTTCCGTCGACGCCGAGTCACCGCGGCTCTTGCCGCGCGGAGGCGCCGGGTATTGGCTCGCGTACATCGCGCGCAGCGCAGGAGGCGAAGACCACGATGCGCAGTACGTTCCCGAGGAGATCGGTTTTCGCTGGATCGAGATCGTCCCCCTCGACGGCAATGGATCGCCGACCACCGCTCCGCGCGCCGCTACGCCGAAGGACGGGCACGTGATGGTGTTCGACATTGCACCAGCGCCCGAAGGCGAAGCCCTGCTCGTCTGGCGCTACGATGACAGCCCCACCGGGTCCGCCGGCGGCGAGGTGATGCGCACCGTCGTTCACTCCGCACATATCGATGCGCCTTCGGTGCTCGTGCAGGGAGACGTCGGCGCGGGTGTCCCCGGCGTTCTCGATGGCTGGGTCGCCGTGATGGACGCGGCCGAGCGGACACGCCTTGCACCGATCAGCCCCGCCGGTGAGCTCACCGCACCCCTCAGCGCCGAACCGGAAATCGGTGCCGGCGAGCCTCTGGCCGGTGGCTCCGAGGGCCTGCTCGTCGCCCGCCCCGCCGGCCGGGCCGTCAAGTTGATGGTTCTCAAGTGCGCCCCCGGCGCTCCCTAGTTCTGTCCACCAGAAATTCGGCCATGTTTTGCGAATGCCGTCCTGTTCGGCGCCGGAGGCGCCGCGGGGGTGGGGCCCCATTCCGGACTTGCTCCGGTGGGCGCGGGGGCGGAGCCCCCGATAACCAAGAGAGAGTGCCCGCAGCGCAGCTGCGCCGCGCGAAGCGCGGGTTCGCCAGAAATAGGACT
>DASWDH010000592.1:0-24156 GCA_036395495.1 Polyangiaceae bacterium | reverse complement strand
CATCACGGCCACGCCGGCGAGATTCGCCGCGTGTTGCCCGCTCGCACCCGGAAAGAGTCCCATGGCAAACCGTAGGTAGCCGTAGGTGCCGAGTTTGAGCATGATGGCCGCCAGAATCACCGAGCCTCCCGTCGGAGCCTGCACGTGGGCATCGGGCAGCCAGGTATGCACCGGGAACATCGGAACTTTGATGAAGAACGCGATCGCGAATGCCCAAAAGCAGAGCACCTGCGCGTGCGGGGGTAGCAATACGCGCTGAAGCGCGAGCAGATCGAAGCTCGGGGCGCCGGTGAGCTTGGTGTATTGCCACACCAAGTAAAGCATGGCCGCCAGCATCAGAACCGAGCCGGTCATCGTGAAGATGAAGAACTTGAAAGCAGCCTTGATCTTGTCGAGCCCGCCCCAGATCCCGATCATGATGTACATCGGGACGAGCATGAGTTCCCAGAACACGTAGAAAAGAAAGAGGTCGAACGAGACGAACGCCCCGAGGAGCGAGGCATGCAGGAGCAGATAGGCGAAGCAGAGCTCCTTCAGCCGTGTCTTGATCGAGCCGAACGAAGCGTACGCGGCGATCGGCGTGATAACGGTGGTCAGGAGGACGAGCCACAAGTTGATGCCGTCGACAGCGACGTGGTAGCGAATGCCGAGCGCCGGAATCCAGTCGCGGACGTAGACGAAATGCCAGCCGCGGGTCATCGGCACGCTCAGCAAAAAGAGCGACGCTGCAAAGGTGGCGAGGAGCACCCCCAACGTGAAACGCTTCATCAGCTTGGGCGACTGGCGGGGCAAAAAGAGAATCGCCACCGAACCCAACAAAGGAAGGCCGATCAGGAGGTTGAGAAGATGAGGCCACTCGGCGCTGGGCAGCTGCTCTGCGTCTCCTTTGGGCCAAGGCGAGACGGCCATCGCGAACAGCACGACGAGCGCGGCCATGAGAGCGAGCACCCCTCGCTCGAGCTTCGAGTCGCGGCGCGGCACCACCGCTCCCACGAACCCGGCCAGAGCGACCGGCCACAATCCGACGAGGTTGCCCACGAGCGGGTTCACGGCAGGAGGCCTCCTTTCATCGTGGGCGAGGCCGGCCTCGCGCTGTTCGCGGGGGGACCACTCGATCGGGCAACGACGACGGTGCCGGTGGCGGTGCGATTGAATGCATTTTTCACGTCGACTCGGACGAGTTTGGTCTCACCGGGAGGAAGCTCGATCTCGACCGAGCGGCTCGACGTGAATGCCTCGGCATCCGGCTGCTCGGGCGAGCGCGAGTGCCAGCGGAAGCGGTAGCCGAGGCCGGGCGATGCCTCGACCAAGAACCTGCCGGGAGCTTCTTCGCGCACAGTGGCGTGCGCCTGCGGGTGCCACACGAAAAACCAGCCCATCGCGCCGATGCCGAGCACCATGATCGCGGCGTACACGTGGACGACACCCGTTTGGAAAGCGCGCAGGATCGCGCCGAAAGCGGCCACGAGCAACGAAGTGAGCCGCGCGATGATTCCATCGATGAACCACTTGTCGAACAGCGCGGCGGTCTCGGCGAACGATTCCACCAAGGAAACGACCGTGCGCTCGTAGAGCTCGTCGATGCGCCACTTGTCGAGCACGAGCCGGTACAGGCCCGGTGCTTTGCGGGTGAGCTCCGCGGCCGGCGCACCGTTCTTCATCACGTAGACGAAGTAAGCGCCAAACGCGCCCACCACGAACGCCAGGATGCCGGGCGTCGCCAAAAACCAGGGGGAAAGGCCACCGGCGGGGGTCTTCACGACCTGCTCGCTCAGCTCGAAGACCGGTTCGAGCCATTTTTCGAGAGCGGGGTGCTTGGATACGAGACCTGGGTTGAAGATCCCGCCGAACAACGCGAGCAGGCCGAGCACGATGAGCGGGAGCGTCATCGCCCCCGGAGACTCGTGCGGCTGGGGAGCCGACTCGGGTTCACCCTGACCTTCGTGATGGGAGCCGGACTCGGCGCCGGCGACGCGCGCAGCCGCGGGACCTACCTTCCATCCGCGGAAGTCTCCCCAGAACGTGAGAAAGAGCGCGCGGAACATGTAGAAGGCGGTCATCGTGGCAGCGAGGACGCCCACCCAATAGAGCGTCGGCCCGAACCACGCCGGAGCTTCCCAACGAGCAAGCCCCTTCTCGGCCGGCACCGCGTGGATGTGGTTCACGTAAGCGCGATAGAGGATCTCGTCTTTGGAAAAGAAACCCGACGTGAACGGGAAGCCGCCGATGGCCAGGCACGAGGCAACGAAGGTCCAGTACGAGATCGGAAGCCATCTTCGCAGGCCGCCCATGTTGCGCATGTCCTGCGAGGCCGCCGGATCGTGGATGGATGCATGCATGGCGTGAATGACCGAACCTGCGCAGAGAAACAGGCATGCCTTGAAAAACGCGTGCGTCAGAAGGTGAAAGAACCCCGCCGAGAAGGCGCCCACGCCGACGCCGAGGAACATGAAACCGAGCTGGCTCACGGTGGAATAGGCGAGCACCTTTTTGATGTCGTTTTGCGCGAGGCCGATCGTCGCCGCGAAAAAGGCAGTCAGAACACCGATCGTGGCGATCGTCGCCATGACGAAAGGGGACAGCAGGAAAATCCCCGACAATCGACACACCAGGTAAACGCCGGCGGTCACCATCGTCGCCGCGTGGATGAGGGCGCTCACCGGCGTGGGACCGGCCATCGCATCGGGTAGCCAAACGTAGAGCGGGATCTGTGCGCTCTTGCCCACGCAGCCGAGAAAGAGCAAGAGCCCGACGACCGTGGCGGCGGTCGGCGTCACCGGCCGTACGAGTATCGGTGCGTGCGCGAAAATCCAGCTCATGAAGCCGGTGGCGGGGGGTTGACCTATCGGCCAAATCTGCATGCGTTGCAGCAGCGAACCGGCGCCGGCACCGATCCCCGCCCAATCGAGCGCTCCCGTGTAGTCGAGAAGAAGAGCCATCGCGACGAGCAAGCCGAAGTCGCCGATTCGGTTGGCGATGAAGGCTTTCTTTCCCGCGGCGGCGTTGGCGTCGTCGGCGTACCAGAAGCCGATGAGCAGATAGCTGCAAACCCCGACCCCTTCCCACCCGACGAACAGGATGGGGAGGTTCGAGCCCATCACCAGGACCAACATCGCGAAGCAAAACAGATTGAGATAGGCGAAGAACCGGTGAAACCCGCCGTCGCTTCGATGGTCGTCCCACATGTACGCGGTGGCGTAGAGGTGGATCAAGAAACCGACGCCGGTGATGATGAGCATCATCATCGAGCTCAGGCGATCGACGATGAAGGCGACCTCTATGGGCGCGGTTCCAAAGCCATGGCTCGTCGAGACCTCGATCCAGCGCCAGGCGGTGAACTTGAATTCGTGGATCGCGTTTTGCGCGTGGCTGGCGCGCGCGAGCAACGCGAACGCGGCGAGCGACGCCAAAAAAGAACCGCCGATCGCGGCGAGCGCCATCAGGCGTACGGCATCTTTGCCGAGCCTTTTGCCGAACACGCCGTTGACGAAAGCCCCGAGGAGCGGCAGGCCGAGGATCACGGCGACCAGCGTGAAGTTCTCTCTTGGGAAGATGTTGTCCAGGAAGTCCATCGAGAGCTTGGCTTCGTACTTTCAGTTCTTGAGGAGATCGGCCTCGTCGCTGCGCACCGAGCGGCTGAGGCGATAGACCGAGAGCGCGATGGCGAGACCGACAGCGGCTTCGGCCGCGGCGACCGCAATGACGAAGAAGGCGAACATCTGACCGTTGTGGTCGTCCTGCCGCATGCGGTTGAACGCGACCAACGTGAGATTGACGGAGTTGAGCAAAAGCTCGACGCTCATCAGCTGGATGAGAAGATTGCGCCGGACCAAAAAGCCAATCGAGCCAATCACGAACACGACGGCGGCCACCGCTAGGTAGTACTCGTTCGGAATCACGAGGCTTCCTCCTTGGGTGCTTCTCGTTCCCCCTTGTGCTTGCTTCGCGCGACGGCGAGGGCGCCGACGACGGCGACCACGAACAGTGCGGTGGTGAGCTCGAAGGGCACGAGCCCGCGCGTGAAGAGCTCGCGTCCGAACGAGTCGATGGTGCCGAAGTCCGGCCGCCATGGAGGGGGCGCGTGCGGCCCTCCCGACGTTCGAATCACGAGTCCGCCGGTTACCACAGCAAAGGCGGCGAACACCACCGCGGCAAGGCCGCGCGAGAAGGCGGCCTTGGAATCGGCAGGTGAGGTCGCATCCGGACCGATCAGCATGATCACGAACACGAAGAGCACCACCACCGCACCCGCGTAGACGATGAGCTCGATCGCAGCCAAGAACTGCGCATCGAGCCCCAAGAAGAGCCCGGTGATGCCGCCGATGGCGAGCAGGAGCGCCATCGCGCTGCGAATCGGGTTTTGGGCGAGCACGGTGAGCAGCGCTCCGATCAGCGTGGCCAACGCCGAGAGCGCGAAGAATGCAAAGGAGAGCGCGTTCATGCTTGCAAGCGCCCCCCGGCTGGGCAGGGCTTCTTATTGGCGTGGTCTTCGAAATGGCGGCGGAACTTGCGCACCAGACCGAGCGCGGGCATCGCCGCGCCCTCGCCGAAAGCGCAGATCGTGTTGCCCATGATGCCACTGCCGATGTCGTGGATCTGATCGACTTCCGCGAGAGATGCCGTGCCCTGCAGCAACTTGGTGACGATGCGATCGATCCACCCCGTACCTTCACGGCAGGGAGTGCACTGGCCGCAAGACTCGTGGCGATAGAACGCCATCAGGTTCTGCATCACCGCCACCGGGCAGGTCTTGTCCGAAAAGACGATCGCGCAGCAGGTGCCCAGCATGGTGCCGAGGTTTCGGAACGTGTCGACGCCGAGCGGCACGTCGAGCACGCTCTGGCCGTGCCACGGGTGCAGCACCGATTTTTCGTCGGGGGCGTGCACCCTTTCGGAAGGCAAGAGCACGGGGCAAGAAGAACCGCCGGGGATCACGCCGAGAAGTTCCCCGCTCGAGATCCCGCCCCCGAGATCGTAGATGAGCTCGCGCAGCGTGAGCCCCACGCACGCTTCGAAGATCCCGGGCTTTTTGACGTGGCCGCTGACGCCGAAGAGCCGCGTGCCGCCGTCGTTCAGATGGTGCAGTGAAGAGAGTTTGGAAAAAGCTTCGCCCCCCATCTCCACGACGGTGGGAACGGCGGCGATCGTCTCGAGGTTGTTGACCGTGGTGGGACAGCCGAAGACACCACGCTGCGCGGGAAATGGGGGCTTGAGCCGCGGCTCGCCGCGCTTGCCCTCGAGCGATTCGAGCAGCGCGGTTTCTTCTCCGCAGATGTACGCGCCGGCGCCGGTATGGACGAACACATCCACGGCGTAGTCGTTGCCGAACGGACGCGCGCCGATGTAGCCCTTGTCTTTGGCTTCGCGGATGGCGCCCCACAGTCGGTCTTTGGAGAGGTGCAGCTCGTCGCGTACGTAGATGTAACAGACGTGCGCGCCAATGGCGTACGACGCGATGATCGAGCCCTCGACGCACCGATGGGGATCCTTTTCCATCAGGGTGCGGTCCTTGAAGGTGCCCGGTTCTCCTTCGTCGGCATTCACCACGAGGTAGGCGGGCTTGACCGGATCGGGCTTCATGAACCCCCACTTCACGCCGGCCGGAAACCCGGCGCCGCCGCGCCCGCGGACGTTCGCCTTTTTCATCTCTTCGACGAGCGCCGCTTGCGTCATGCCGAACGCTTTGCGGGCTGCTTGGTAGCCTCCGGCGCGTTCGTAGGCGCGCAACGTCCAACCTTCGGGGACGTCGTACATCTTGGTGAGGATCTTGACGGCCTTGAGCATCGTGGACCCGAGCTACGCGTCGAGAAGGATGCGGTCGAGGATGCGGTCCACCTCGGCCTGGGTGAGGTTTTCGTAATATCGTTTGTCGACTTGCATCATCGGAGCGGTGCCGCAAGAAGCAAGGCACTCGGCCGTGCGCAGGGTGACCTTCCCATCGCGCGTGGTTTGTCCTACGTGCACGCCCAGCTTTTTCTCGCAGTGGGCGATGATGTCCTGGGCGCCGCGGAGCGCGCACGACAACGTCCGGCACACCCAGACCTGGTGTTTGCCGACAGGCTCGGTATTGAAAAGGGTATAGAACGTGACGATGCCCTTCACCTGGGCGGGTGACATGGCGAGCTTTTCGGCGACGAAGATGATCGCATCCTCGCTGACGTATCCCTCTTGGTCCTGGCAAAGGTGCAAGACGGGGATGCAAGCCGCCTGACGGTTCGGATAGCGCGCAAGAATGGCGGTCATCTCGCGCTGCCGATCGGCGGAGAGGACGAAAGGCATGGGGTTCCTTGGTGGAGCTCGAGGGGCTCGGCGGTGACGCGCTTTCCCTCGCGAGCCGCGCGAAAGCTAGTGGCCCGAGCGGCGCGGTGTCAAGGACGCAGGCGAGCCGCAGGACGCGCCGAGTAACGAGAGTGTCGCCACGAGACCGCAGGCGGGGCGGAGGCCGCGCCGAGTCACACTGACCTTACGAGCGAGCTGCGCAGGAGCGCTCACACGCAACCCTTGGAAACAAGGCGTCTTACGTGTAGCGTGGGTAGAAGCTGATTTAGGATCGTCCGCGGGGTTTACGCCCCGCTCCCGGGAGGCGCTCTTGTTCTGTCCGAACTGCGGCACGAAAAACTCAGACACCGCGAACACCTGCACCAAGTGCGGCTTCAACATCAAAGGCGCCGCGGCTCCTAAGTTCAAGGGAACCATGCTGATGATGAATCAGCCGAGACCCGCCGCGCCGGCAGCTCCCGCCGCTCCGCCCGCTGGTCCCGCGGCAGCCCCGCCGCCCGCCGCGCCGCCGCCAGGCCCTTCCGCGGCGCAGCCGCGGCAAGCGTTCAAAGGAACGATGGTCGGCGTCGCGCCGCCAGGCGGTTTTGGCGCGTACGGAGCGCCAGCCGTCAATCCGGCTCCGGCGCCAGCCGCTCACGGGGCGGGCGCGCCTCATGGTCCGGGTGCGGCCCACGGTCCCGTCGGGCCAGGGCCCGCCGGTGCGTCGGCGGCCGGTGCGGCGCATCCACCTGCGTATGCTCCCGCCGGTGGGCAGGGTGGTCCCGCTGCAGGTGGTTCTCCCGGATTTCCCGCGCCGGGCACGACGAACCCCGGCGGCTACACGCCCCCCGCGCAACCCCAAGGTTACGGCACGCCCGGCCCCGCCGGCGGCCACGGGCACGCCGTGAATCCCCTCGGCGGCACGGTTGCAATCAATCAAATGCCGGGCCTCTCCCCTGGAGGCGCTGGTGCTCCCGGCGGTCACGCTCCCTACGGGGCGCCCCCCGGTCCTTACGGAAATGCCCCAGCCGCCGCCCCTGCTGCGCAGCACTCCGCACAGCCATGGGGTCAGCCGGCGGGCGGTGGACCATCGCCGCAGCACGCACCCGCCGGAGGCGCAGGCGGAGGTGGCGGCGGTTACGGCGGCGCGGCGCCGGGAGGCTACGGCGCACCCGCGGGCGGCTACGGTGCTCCGCCAGGAGGATACGGCACACCGCCTCCGCAACCAGCGCCCGCCGGAGGTTACGGCGCGCCGCATGGAGCTCCAGGCGCTGCGGCGGGTTATGCCCAGCAAGCGGCAGGCGCGATGGTGCAGGCTGGCGGAGCGGCCCTCGCGCCAGGAGGCTATGGGCAGGGCGCAATCACGACGGGCAAGGGAGCGATTCGTAGTCCCATCGGGGTGACGCTGCTCACGTTTCTGACCTGCGGCCTCTACGGAATGATCACGTTTTATTCGATGATGTCCGAGCTCCGATCGTACCTGAACAAGGACGAGATCGTCCCGTGGCACATCTTCGTGCCGATTCTCGGACTCATCGTCATGCTCGTGAAGGTGCCGGGCTGGGTAACCGAAGCGAAACAGCGCGCCGGCTCACGCAGTCCCCAGTCATCGGGGCCCATCCTCTACTTTCTGTTGGCGCCCTACTTCTTCACGAAGGACATGAACGACGTGTGGAATCCGACGGGGACTGTCAGCTGAGCTCGTCGGCGTCTTCTCTCGTCCGAATCGGTGCGCTTCGGCGCGCGAGCGTCGTGGCGGCAGGTGGAGCTCTTCTCGTCGTCCTTTTGCTCTCGCCCATCAAGCTTTGTCTGGTCGCGGTCCTGTTTCACGTGCCCTGCCCCGGCTGCGGGCTGACGCGCGCGGCGCTGGCGCTGGCGCACGGCGATTTTGTGGGCGCTTTCGCATTCCACCCGCTGTCTTTCGCGCTCGTGCCGCTGGTGGGCGCGGTCGTGGCCGTTCACGTTGCTCGCTACGTGAGCACAGGCACCCTATCGGGTGCGGCTCCGCTTCCGCGCGCCATCGAGATCGTTTCGGCCGCGCTGGTCGTGCTGCTCATCGGGGTGTGGGTGGCGCGCCTGTTCGGTTTTTTCGGCGGCCCAGTTGCCCTCTGATACCTAAACGTTGAATCGAAAATGCATCACGTCTCCATCGCGGACGACGTACTCCTTGCCCTCGATCGCGACTTTGCCCGCCTCGCGGCACTTGTTCTCGCTCCGGTAGCGGACGAGGTCGTCCCAGCGGATGACTTCCGCACGGATGAATCCTTTCTCGAAGTCCGTGTGGATTTTGCCGGCCGCTCCTGGGGCCACCGTCCCTTTGGTGATCGTCCAAGCGTGCACTTCGGGATCGCCGGCGGTGAAAAAGGTGATGAGCCCGAGCAGCTCGTAGCCCGCGCGAATGACGCTGAAGAGGCCGGGCTCTTTCAGGCCCGCGCTCGCCAAGAATTCGGGGCGATCGGAGAGCTCGAGCTCGGCGATCTGCGCTTCGAGCGCCGCGCAGATGGGGATCACGCGTGCACCTTCGGCCGTGGCGTGCGCCTCCAGCGCAGCGACGTGGCGATTGGCGGCCACGTTGGCGAGCGTAGCTTCGTCGACGTTCGCGACGTAGAGGCTCGGCTTCGCGGTGAGCAATGAAAGCTCACGTACGAGCGAGAGCGCGTCGGGCGTCGAGAGGGAACCCGACTCGGCCAAGAGCGAGCGCACCGGGCGCATCTTGTCGAGGTGGTTCATCAGCACGTCGCAAACCTCGACCGCCAGACGGTCCTCCGGTTTGTTCGCCTTGAGCATCTTGCGCGAACGCTCCCGGCGCTTGTCCACCGTTTCGATGTCCTTCAGGCAGAGCTCGGCGGTGATGGTTTCCACGTCAGCGACCGGGTCGATGCGGTTTTCGACATGGATCACGTTGGGATCCTCGAAGCACCGAACGACGTGCAAGATCGCTTCGACCTCTCGGATGTGCGAGAGAAACTGATTGCCGAGCCCTTCGCCTTTGGAGGCGCCCCGAACGAGCCCGGCGATGTCGACGAAGCGGATCGCCGCCGGCACGACTTTGGGGGGGTGATACAGCTCGACCAGGGCTTCGAGCCGCTCGTCGGGAACCGTCACCACCCCGACGTTGGGCTCGATCGTGCAAAATGGATAATTCTGCGCGTCGGCCTTGGCGCTCGAGAGCGCGTTGAAGAGCGTGCTCTTGCCGACGTTGGGCAGCCCCACGATACCGCATGCAAAGCTCATGGCCCGCGGGCCCTACCACGCAGAGGGCGCGTAAGCTACTCATCTGGTGGACGAAGCCCGCCAGGACTACTTTTCGAGCAGCGATTTCAGCTTCGCAACGAGCGTGAGCGCTTCGAGCGGCGTCAGGCGGTCGACGTCGACTGCCTGAATCAACTCGAGGGCTGGATTGGCGCGGGCTGGCTCGGCCGGAGCGGCGAAGAGATCCAGCTGGGCGCTGCCGCTTTTCGAGCGCCCGCGCACGGTTGCATGCTGGCCGGAAGGCAGAGCCGCGCCGGCCTCGAGCGCGGCCAGAATCGCCTTGGCTCGCGCAAGCACGAGCTCGGGAAGGCCGGCGAGCCTCGCCACCGCGACGCCATAGCTTCGACTGGCCGGTCCCCTGCCGAGCTTGTGAAAGAAGACGACGTCGTGACCGAGCTCGCGGGCCGACACCGAGTAGTTCGCGGCATGGGCACAGGTCGCGGCAAGCTCGGTGAGCTCGTGATAATGCGTGGCGAACATGGCGCGGCAGCAGACGGCGTCGTGGAGATGTTCGGCGACGGCCCAGGCGATGGCCAGACCGTCGTAGGTGCTGGTGCCGCGCCCGATCTCGTCGAGTACGACGAGCGAGCGGCGGGTTGCCCGCTTGAGAATGTTCGAGGTCTCACGCATTTCGACCATGAACGTGCTCTCGCCGCGCGCCACGTTGTCGCTCGCTCCCACGCGCGACAAGACTCGATCGACGAGGCCCACCTTGGCGCGGCGAGCGGGCACGTAGCTACCCATCTGAGCTAGGATCACGATGAGCGCCACCTGGCGCATGAGCGTCGATTTGCCGGCCATGTTAGGCCCAGTGACGATGAAGAGCCGTTCGCCGTCGGTGTCGATCTTCACGTCATTGGGAACGAACTGACCCGCGGCCGCCAGCTGCTCGACGACGGGGTGCCTGCCGTCTTCGATGTCGATGGCCGTGCCGGCGTCGACCTCCGGACGCGCGAAGTCGCGACTGTGGGCGACTTCGGCCAGTGCAGCGTGCACGTCCCACTCGGCGAGGCGTGCCGCGAGCCGCTGGACCGCATCCCCGTATTTCCCCGTCTCGCGCACGAGCGCGGCGTAGAGCTCGTTCTCGCGCTCGGTGTGTTGCTCTTCGGCGTGCACGATTCGGTCTTGCAGATCGTCCAGCTCGTCATTGGTGTAGCGCTCTCCGCCGGCCACGGTTTGCTTGCGTCGAAACGAGCTCGGCGCTTTGGCCGCGTAGCTGCGGCTGACCTCGATGTACCAGCCGAACACCCTCGTGTAGCGGATCTTGAGCGTCGGAATGGTCGATGACGCGCGCAGCTTCGCCTCCAGGGCGAGAATCATCTCCGTCCCCTGCTCTTTCAGCCGCCTCGTCTCGTCGAGTCGCGCATCGTAGCCTTCGCGGAAGATGCCCCCTTCGCGTGCGAGTGGCGGCGGCCGTTCGACCAGCGCTCTCGCCAGCTCGGCCGCGAGTGGGACCAGAGGATCGGGCGGCGCGCGAAGGAGCCCGAGCGCGTCTTTGGCGGAAGCATCGGGAATGCCGAGCAGGGTTTCGATGACCGAGGGCACCGCGAGAAGCCCGTCGCGCAGGGCCCCCAAATCTTTGGGAGTGGCTTCACCCAACGCGGCGCGCACACCCAGGCGCTCCAGGTCGCCGATCTTCGAAAGCTTCGCGCGTAGCTCGGCTCGCACGAGGGGATTTCGGACGAACACTTCGACGGCGTCGAGGCGGCGCCGGATCGCGGCCACGTCGAGTAGCGGTGAGAGCAACCAACGCCGGAGCATGCGCGCACCGGCGGGTGTGCATGTCGCATCGATGACCGAGAGGAGCGAACCCGTTCGTGCGCCGTCGGTCGCGCGCACGAGCTCGAGATGCGCCTGAGCCACCTCGTCGATTTGCAGCGTCGCGCCGGGGTCCCAGGCCGCGATGCGCCGGATGGGGAGGAGCACTTCGGGGTTGCACGCCTGCGCGAAGCGAAGAACGCGAGCCGCGGCGATCAGCGCTTCGGCGGAGACCACGCTTTCGGCGTCCGTCGCCGCATCCGCGCCGAGCACGTCCACGAGCACCTGTCCGGCTTCGCTTGCGCCGAGCGCTCCGTCGCTTCGCACGGCGGCGCGAGGCGCCGCACGCCGCGCCGCCTCGAGCAGCTCCGCCAATTCGTCGGGCACCAAGAGCTCGCGCGGGTCGAGGCGCGCGAGCTCTCCCACGAGTGCGGCACCGTCCTCCAGCCGAGCGGCGGCGAGCTCGCCCGTCGATAGATCGAGCCGTGCCAGCCCGACCGACCCTTCGCCCAGCGTGCCCGCTACCGCGCATAGAAAATGGTTCACTCGGCCATCGAGCTGCTCGCCGTCGGTCACCAGGCCAGGCGTCATCACGCGGACCACCGCGCGTGGCACGATGCCCCGCGTCTTGGCGGGGTCGGCCATCTGCTCGCAAATCGCGACCTTGTGTCCGAGCGCGAGAAGCCGCGCGATGTAACCGGCAGCCGCGTGGTGGGGCACACCGGCCATCGGCACCTCGTCGACGGCTCCCTTGTTGCGGCTGGTCAGTGTGAGGTCGAGCGCACGCGAAGCGACGACGGCATCATCGTGGAACATCTCGTAGAAGTCGCCCATACGAAAGAACAGAACGGCGTCGGGGTGAGCGGACTTGGCGGCGTGGTACTGCCGCATGACAGGAGAGAGCGGCTTTTTCGCGCGTTCTTCGCCGTACACGGCGCGACTGTAGCACTCCACGCGAGGGGGGTGAGGACTCTCCACCCGCTCAATAAATCGTCTTGATCGTGCCGAGGCGGTTCAAATCGAACAGCATGAGACCCTGCGACGCCGCATCGGGGATCGCGAGCTGCTGAAGCCCGCGCACGAACCCGATCGCCTGCGGAAGAACCAGCGCATTCTGCGGTGGTAGGATCGCGATGGCGCTGAAGCCGCCCGTTTCGATGAACTGGAAGTACGTGTCGCGCAACAGACACCCCGGGGCGCAGGTCGGGTGCCACACCACGAACCGGAGCTGCGGGTTGCGGAAGAGTGTCGGGTCTGCCGCTGCACCCGGCGCCACGAAATCGGCGTACTTCGGGGCAGGCTGGCTGTTGGCGCGCCCTAGGACCCGTCCATTTCGGAGCTCCTTCGCCGGGTCGCACGAGATGACGCATGCCGCCGTCGACGAGTCGGCCGCTGCCGGATCAGGAATCACGTGGTGTTGGAAGCCCGATGCGGTGCCGTACACGATCCATTGCTTGCCGCCACGGATCGCGTAGGTGACGGGATAGGGAAAGCAGCAGCCGATGGGCGGCGGGGCATCGGCGCTGCGCTCGAGCTCGAGTCGATCCTCGTACGCTTTCTTGACCTGGAGATCTCGGCCTGCGCTATGGGCATCGATGGTTCCGAAAGCCTGCTCGCAGATCGAGCGGCTGCAGACATCCGCCACACTGCCCCAGTAGGGGTCGTCGGGATTGGGAAAGTCGTCCAAGAGCTCCACGATGTCGGCCGATGTAAAGCCGGTCGGCGCGATGTCGCGTCCTTGCACGCCGTTGTCGCAGAATGCAGCGCTCGAGTCATAGAGAACGAAGTGCGAAGCGTCGGCGCCTCGCTCGCAATCGATCGCGGTTTTGTCCGCGGCGCACTGAAGCCGACCTTTGTGGCCGGTGAACCACGGGATCGCGCCCTCGTAGGTGATGGTCCAGGTTTGCTCGCCGTGGGCGCGAGGTTCGCGAAGGTCGAACGCCACCCAATTGTGGAGCGAGCTCCGATCGGCGTAAGCTATCTCCGAAACCACCGGCGCATCCACGCCGCCGATACTGGCAAACAGCGGTTGGGCGTCGGGAGCAATATCGGCGAGAGACGGCCCGAGCAGCCGAGGCCGCGAAATGGCTTCGGTGCGCGCCGGGTCGGTCGCCAGCACGGTCCCATCCTTGTCGAACAGGAGCGGATAGGCCTGCATCGCGGGCGCATGTCGTCCCGTCCGCGCGCCGTTGAGCACGAACTGACTCGACCGCAGGAGATGACGTTCGACGGCACGACAGCTGACCTCTTGGCTCGCCGACGGAAGCCCCCCTTTGGGGATGGTCAGCTTCCCGTCGCATCCGAAGTTCGGATCGTCACTGATTTTCGGCCGACGACAAGGCCGATCATAATCGTCGACGTCCACCACCGCGATCTGGCCGTTCGCCAGCGCGAGAAAGGCGAACGTGCCGCGCAGGCGCAAGGGACCGGCGCCCGCACCCACGTAATCGAGAGGCGGCTTGTAGGGATCGTCGGTAGTTGGGTCGCAAAGGTGACCGCGCTCGATCATGCCGTTGCTGGGATCCCCCGCGCCCACCGGTACGTCGTGGGTTGCGAACGTGAGGCTCTGGACCGGGGAGGCGGTCAGCAGCCGGTCGGGCGGTTCCAAGGGGTTGAAAGGCGCGTCGGGGCGCTTGATGGGCGCGCGCACGGTCGAGTCGTCGCTCACGTCGAACACCATCACGCTGCCGCCGGCTTTGAGGTCGACCGCGTACACGAAGCGCTTGCGATCGCTCGTGAGGGGGCTCACCGCGATCGCGCCAGTCACGACGGCGCGCGTGGGATCCTGAGCGGATACCGGCAGCAAAGGGGCCTGTTCGGTCATTGCGCAAGGGTCACGCGTATCGACGACATGAATGACCGATGCCTGATCGTCGGAGATGAACAGCCGACCATCGTCCGCGAGCGCCATCTTCGCCGGATGCGGTTCGCGACTGACGGGGGCAGAAGGGGTCACGCGGCCGGAGCAGACGGCCCCGCCAGGACCCGCTTCCGATGTGACGGCTCCGTCACTGGTCAGTCCTGCGTCGTCGGCATCGCCGACCATGCCCCCGCCGGCGTCGGCTCCGCCCGGTGGAAGATCCGCCCGAAAAACGAGCGTGCGCTCGATGGGGCAAGGCTCGAAACTGCCGGGTGCGATGCCCAAGAGTTGCTCGGCATCGAGGAGCAGAAGCTCGCCGCGCTCGGGGATCATCACCAGGAGCTTGAGCGTGCCGAACAGGGCCGATTCGACGGACAGGTCGAGCCCAGGAGCGGGTGGCCGCCGCGGAGAGCCATCGCAATGCGAACGAAACGACCCGGGCTCGGTGGATGGAGTGCGGTCGGCGACCACGACCATCTGGGCGGGAACGCCGGGAAGCGAGCACGCCGGCCAGCTCGCCAGCGTGGGCGCACGTCCACCCGTTTGCATGGGTAGCAGACGGGTGCTCGGAAGAGCGAAGATCGCCGGACGGTTGGCATCGCCTATGGATACGAACGAGGCGTTGCTGCCCGGAGTGGCGACGATGTCGGTCGGCAGCGCGCCGACCGGAAGGAAGTTGAAGCCCGGTGTCGTGGGATCGACGTCGACGACACTGCCCGCCGTCACGTCGACGACGGCGACTTCCCCGCGGGTCATCTGCGTCACCAGCCCAATCGTGTGCGGGACCAGGTAATCATTGCTGGCGTAAGCCTGGGGCGTCGGATAGCAGCCCTCGAGCTGCTGTCCGGGCGTACTGGACTTCGGATCGCGGATGCAGAGAAACGCAGCTTTGCCGGATCGTTCGAGGGAACGAATGTTGATCGGGTTCGTCGTCTGCGAGCAGCCTGCCCATGGAACGGCCAACCCGAGAAGAAAGAAGAAAACGCCGGCTGCGCGCTTCACTTGGACTCCCGTGGTGGAACCGGCACGCCGATCGTCGCTACGATCGTTTGGAAAGTGCTGCCGTGCGATCCATCGAGATCGATCACTCCGATATAGGAATCGGTGAAATGTCCCACGTAGGCGATGGGCTCTATCGGATCCATCACCAAGGGGTGCGGCCCCCGGCCAGTTCGGATCTCGCCATCGATGCGACGTTCGACGGGGTCGTAGATGAAGATGATCCGCGCGTCGAAGCAGACGACGAAGATCCGCGATCGGAACGTTCCCGGAGGGTCGCGGCGATCGTGGATGCGCCCGATCACGGCGCGTGAAGGCCCCTGGGCGAGAGGAACCGAGTCGTAGATGAGCACGTCGTCGTTGCTGCCGGTCGGGTCCAACGTCCGCACCTCACCGACGAGTAGGCTGGGCGGGCTGCGGTTGGAAATGAAGACCGGCAGAGGGATCCGCGTACACGTTCCCAAGCACGAACGGACATCGATCCCACAAGCAGCCTCGCACGCCGCCCGATCCTCGGCGCCAGCGATCGCAGCGCAGGCGTCGACGCAGCCCTGCCGGGTCGTGCGGCACGCACTCTCGCAGATGCCCCGCTTGGTCGAGGGCCCATGATCGATGGCGATCGACCGTGAATCGAGACCGCTCGGCGTCGCGCTCAGCGGAAAATAGCCGACACGGGTCAAGAACGGCCGCGCTGGCGCCGCGAAAGAATCGTCGAAAAAGCGAAAGACGTCCGCCTGAGAGGCGCCGCGGTACGTCACCACGAACCCCGGCTGGTAGTTCGCCGCTGCAAGACTCCATTGCAAGACGGCGCCTGGAATGGGCACGGCCGCCACGCCCGTCGCAGCACCGGGCAAGCTACCGAATACGAACTCGAGCCGCGGCTTGACGTCGAGCACGCTCGCGCCTTCGTCGCCGCGCCCGGTGAAGAGGCTCACCGCGCCCGAAGGAGGAATCTGATGGGCGATGACGATCGCATCGGCGCGGTCGCTCACCGCGATTCCGAATGGCTCGGCGGGCAGTGTCAGACCGCGGGTGTTGTCATTGGCATCGATCCCCGCGCGGTGGCTATCGGCGCAGCGACCTCTGTTGCTCACCTGACCGCAGTCGAGCAAGAAATTCTGTTTACCGTTCGGACCGGGGCGGTCGTCATCGACGTCGAAAAAGGTGAGCGACGGATCGCCGCGCACCGGAACAAAAAGTCGTGCGCCCCTCTCGTCGGCTTCGCCCCGCAGGCAGTCAGCGCTGCCGGCGCTCGGATCGGCACCTGGGTGGCACACGTAGAGGCTGTCGGTCGCGAAGGCACCGATCTTGGCCGAGGCCCGGACGATCGGAGCGTTATTCATCGCGCGGTACGGTGCTGGCGGCGCGCCCGGATTGAGCGGCCCGCAGGGACCCGGGGTGAGAATCGGCGATGTGTTGACGCCGAGGCCGAGTTCGCCGCAGACGTCGGCCGCCGACCGACTCGGGTCGGGAGACCAGAGCGGCTGCAGGAATTGGCGCAACGCGTTGAGGTCATATGCTTCGACGGTGCCGCCGTTGTACTGGAGGTCGAAGTCGGAGTTGGCCACGTACAGCGCGCCGCCGCCCGGCGATACAGCGAAGCCCACCGGAAAATAGAGAGCGTCGGTGACCGGCTCGGGACCTTCGCCCGTCGAGTAGCAACCCAGCGTCACGGACGCCACCGCGGCGATTCGACATACCTTCCCGGTGCCCGATCGTCTCATCGAAGATGCTGGGACAAGTCTGCTTCGGACGAGACCTGTAGCCGTCGTGCTAGTCGAGCCATTCTGCGGGCGCGGACAGTAGTCAGTGCGCCAACGACTGTAAAGCGCTCAAACAGCAGCCCTATCGGGCGAGACCCGGGCGCAAGGACTCCCCTTCGACCTGCTCAGCGAGACGGCGTCTCTGTTACGCGGCGCGCCCTTCGGGCCGCCGGCGTCTCTGTTACTCGGCGCGCCCTTCGGGCCGCCTGCGTCGAAGTCTCAGCCCAGGTCGACGATGAGGACGCCTCGATCGCGCTCTTCGTCTGGCGGATCGGGCCGGCGACGACGCTCGAGGGGAAGCTCCAGGCGCGGCTGCTCGGCCTGGTGCTCGCGCTCTTCTTTTTCCCGCTTTCGGATCTGCTCGATGATGAACGGAGGTAGCATCGGTGGGCCTCCCTCCACCCCTGTTGAAGACCGTCTGTACTGCTGAGCTGCCTCAGCGCCTTTTGCCTAGGAGTTCCCTCTCTGTGAGAGCTTAGCAAGGGTGCTGCGGGGGTCAAGGTTCCGAGAGGATGGGGGCCGCTAACGATGCTGACCCAAAGGTACAAGTTGAGCTAACCTAAGGCCTCTGCGAAAATGACGCGCTTCGGCATACTTCTGTGCGTCGTGGTCGTTTGTGTTACTCGGCGCGCCCTTCGGGCCGCCTGCGCGGGTATTACTCGGCCCGCCCTTCCGGCCGCCTGCGTGGGTATTACTCGGCGCGCCCTTCGGGCCGCCTGCGTGATCGCTGCTCTGGTGGGCTGCTCGCGGACGGCCTTGGCTGCTGCGTTCGACGTGAACGATCGCACCTGGGAGGGGTGTTCGGGGCTCTTCGAGATCGCGCGCGCCGAGCTCGGCGAAGCGCGCGTCGTCGCACTTTCCCACATCGACTGGTCGGAGCTACGTCCCGGCGACGCCATCCTCTTCCTTCATCCCGACCACGCGGTCGCCGGTGACAAGCTCGCGGCGTTCCTGCGCACCGGCGGCCGTATCGCGATTGTCGACGATTTCGGCGCCGGCGACCGCATGCTGGAACGCTTCGACATCGAGCGCGTGCCGCCTCCGACCCGCCCTCTTTCCACGTTACGACACAATCCCGAGCTCGCGATCGCCGAACCCGTTCGCGAGCCGGTGCCCGGTTACGCGGCTGCGGTTCACCCGACCGTCGAAAATGTAGAGCGCCTGGTGACAAACCACCCGACGGGCTTTCGTAGTAAAAAGAAGCTGCGGTCGGTTCTGCAAATCCGAAGCATCGATGGTGACGACGTCGACGTGGCACTCGCTGCGGATTTCGACAAGCCCCCGAAGGGGAAGGTCTTCGCGATGGGCGATCCGTCCGCACTCATCAACCAGATGCTGCGCTATCCCGGTAACCGGGCGTTCGCGACCGGTCTCGTCCGCTACCTCGCCCAGGACGGAGATCCCGCCGTTCATCGGGGCCGGCTGCTGGTGGTCGCCAATCGTTTCTTCGAGTCCGGCGCTTATCCGGGCACCACCAGCTTCAAAACCGAGTTCGACAGCAGAATCGAGAGCGCCGGGCAGGAGTTGCGACGGGTCCTGAGCGACGGGCTCGCGGGGGTCGTCGGCGTGACGTTGGCTGCTCTCGTCGCTTTCGGGGTCGGGGTGTGGACGACGACCGTTTCGTCTCGGATGTATCGGCGTAGGCAACCGTCCTTCACGCGTCCCGTACCCGTCGTCGCGCAAGGGGGGACCGCGGGCAGAATCGCCCTGCTCTCTGCCGCTTCGACGCCACCCAGCCTCGCCGTGCTGGAAGTGAAGAGCGCGCTCGAGGAGGGCCTCGCCCAGGAGCTCGGGTTAGCCGCCGGGACGCCGGCGGTGCGCTTGCTCGACGAGGTGAGACGCAAGCGAGCGCTCGACGAACCGCGCTATCGTGCCTTGAAGGACCTCTTTCTGGAGATGTCGAACATCGAGACGCTGGTCGCCGCACGACAACCGGAGCGGATGAAAAGGGCTGAGGTGATCAGGCTCGCGCGCGAGGCGTTCGATCTTTTGGGCCAAGTCCGGGAACGAAGTCGCGACGGACGGGCTGCTTAACCATGGCGCAGCTGGCCGAAGTCAACGAGGTTGCTGCGGCGCGCGAGCGGCTCGACGTCGTCAGGCGCGAAGTTTCACGGGTATTCATCGGCCCCGATCGCGTGCTCGACGCGATGCTCATCGCCCTCCTCGCCCACGGCCACGTCCTGCTCGAAGGGGTACCGGGCGTGGCCAAGACGACCCTCGTCAAAAGCTTCGCCACCGCACTCGGGTGCAGCGTACGGCGCATCCAGTTCACTGCCGATCTTCTTCCCGCGGACATCACCGGTACTTACGTCCTTTCGCCGCGCGACGGCACGTTCACGTTGCGGCCGGGACCGGTGTTCGCCAACGTCGTGCTCGCCGACGAGATCAACCGAGCGCCGGCCAAGACGCAAGCGGCTCTGCTCGAGGCGATGCAAGAACGTCAGGTGACGATCGAAGGCGACCGCTATCAGCTGCCGGAACCGTTCATGGTGCTCGCCACGCAGAATCCGATCGATCTGGAAGGTACCTACCCCCTGCCGGAGGCGCAGATCGATCGTTTTCTCTTGCACATCGCCATGGGGTACCCAACCCACCAGGAAGAAGTCGCGATGCTGCAGACCCACAACCTCGATCCCCCGGTCGCGCGCCCGCAGCTCGGCACGCCGGATCTCTTGCGTCTGCAGTCGATCGCGTCGCGTGTGCATATCGAGCACGACTTGTACGAATACGCCGTGGCCCTGTCCGCGTTCACCCGCTCGCACCCGCGCGTGGCGCTCGGCGCCTCGCCGCGCGCCACGCTCAGCCTGGTGCAGGCGGCCAAGGGAGCAGCGGTGCTGGCCGGACGCCCCTTCGCCACGCCGGATGACTTCCGCGAGCTCGCACCATCGGTACTCGCGCATCGGCTGGTGATGGTCCCGGAGGCCGAGGGAGAGCCGAAAGCGCGCCAGGCGGTGATCAGCGAAGCCGTGGCACGCGTGGGCTATCGGCGAGCCGTGAGGCCCCTCTAGATACCGAGCGGCCGTGCAACTCTTTCCGACCCGTCCCACGGTGCACATCGCGATCGCGGCACTCGGCACGGTCACGTTGGGGATGGCGCTGCGGATGCCGGCCGTGGTCGCATGGGGAGGGGCGATGATCGCCGGCCTCGCACTCGCTCGTGCGATGACCAAATTCTCGATCGTGCGCTTGCGCGCGGCAGGTCTAGAAATGATCTGGCGAGCGCCGCGCAGGGTGCGGCGCGTCTCGCGCAACGGCGAGGTCGAGCTGGAAGTGGAGCTCCGCAACCGGGACATTCGTGCCGTGCGCTACGTGGCATTGCGCGCAATCGCTTCGAGCGAGCTCGCGATCACCATCGAGCCGAACGAAGGAATCATCGCCGCTGGCGCAGCTGCCAATCTCGTCATGGTGGTGCGAACGCCGCGCGTCGGCCGATACTGCATCCACGGTCTCGCCCTCGAAGTGTACGGACCGCCCGGGCTGTTCGAGGTGCCGCTCGCGTTTGCCAATCCGATCGGCATCGAGGTGATGCCGCGGAGCTTTGCTGCGTTTTCTTCGTCGGCGAGAGGAGGCCGGGCGCGGCGCGCCGCTGATGCCGGCGCTCCCGATCGACATCCAGGCGCGGGAACCGAGCTTTACGAGCTGCGCGAGCACGTCAGCGGAGACCCTTTCAAAAGGATCGCCTGGAAGGCGTCGGCTCGGCGCGGACGACTGATGGTGCGTGAGTTCGAGCGTGAAGACCGCGATGTGGTGTGGCTGGTGCTCGATGCTTCGGTCGAGCTTTTGGCGGGTGCCATCGGACACGCTCCGCTCGACCAGGGCATCGACGAGCTAGCCGCGCTCGCCCTCCGGCATTTGTCGCGCGGCGACCAGGTGGGACTTGCGGTGGCCGGTGTTTCGCCCGCCAGATGGCTCACGCCGGCGCGCGGCGCCGCCCACGCCATGCGCATTGCGGAGCTGCTGGTGGCGAGTACCTCCACTCTCGACGCCGACCGCAGCGATTACGACGAGAGCGAGGTAGGCCGCAAGGTGTTGGATCACCTGCGTTTTATCGACGCGTCCGTGGTCGCGGGCGTCCGGCTCGACCAGCTCGACTCGATCCAAGCCTTCGCGGAGATGCAGCGGGGCCGCGCTCCTTTCGACCTAACCGCCCCCTGGGCCGCCAAACCACGAGAGCAAGTGCTGAGGCGCTATCTGGCCTGCTACGGCATCTCGTCACCGCCGCGTCTCGAGCAAGATCGAAACAGCGAGCGAGCGATGCTCGTGCAAGCGCTCGAAAGAACCGTCGCCGACCAACCTCGCCCGAGCTTGGTTTACGTCTGGTCGCCGCCGCCCGACGAACCTTCTTCGGTCCTGGCCCAGGGGATCCAGAAGGTTCTTCGGCAGGGGGTCCGCGTTCGTTGGATCTCTTCGCGCCACGAGGACGCGATCGAACCAGGCAGCGACGACCTCGCGCGCGTGATCGCCGACGCAGTGCTCACCCGCATGCGCATCGCGCGCGAGCGCGGTGAGCGGATCCTGTCGTCGATGGGCGCCCGCGTCGGGCACGGCGAGCGCCGCGCTCGGCCATGAGCAACGCAGCCATCCTCGCGTTCCGGCGGCGTGGCCTCGTTGCCAAAAAGAGCTTCGGGCAAAACTTTCTGGTCGACCCTGGTACCGCGCGACGCATTGCCGAGCTCGCGGTGCCAATTCCAGGCGGGACTGTCGTTGAAATCGGCGCCGGGCTCGGCGCGCTCACCGAGCCGCTCTTGGCGCGTGCAGCTCGGGTCGTTGCCATCGAGCGCGATCGCGACCTCTGCCCCATTCTGCGGGAAGCTTTTGCGGGCCCGATCGCCGCAGACCATCTCGCGATCGTGGAAGCCGATGCCAAGGCGATCGATCTTGGCAGTCTCTTCGTGCCCGGGTCTCGCCCGCACGTTCTCGCCGGCAATCTCCCCTACCAACTCACCGGCCCGCTCCTCGAGCGGACGACGGCTTTTGCGACCGCGATCGACCGGGCTGTTTTCATGGTGCAAGCAGAGGTCGCGGACCGGCTCGTGGCACGACCCTCGTCGGAGGCCTACGGAGCGCTCACCGTGTTCGCGAACGCGGCGTTCGACATCGCGCGCCCGCTGAGAGTGGGGCGAGGAGCCTTTCACCCGCAGCCGCGCGTCGACTCCGCCGTCGTCGTGCTGACACCCCATCGGCCCGCGCGTGCCGTGGAAACGGCTCGTTTCCGGGCCGCCGTTCGCGCAGCCTTCGCCCAACGGCGCAAGACACTGCGCAATGCGTGGAGCAAGCTCGGGCCCGCGGCCGAGATCGCCGCCCGCGCCGCAGCCGCCGGCATCGATCTCGACCGGCGCGGAGAGACGCTCAGCGTCGAAGAGTTCGCGAAGTTCGCCGAATAGACTTCAGTGCGAAACGGGCGGTCGCCCCTCGACCTTCGCTTCGAGATCGTTTTCGGGGTCGGGCATCGTGAGCTCGTTTTCCTCGAGCGGGGCGGGAGGTCCGAACATCTCGAACGGACGCTGGGTGGCGGGCGGCGGGTCCCCGTAGAGCTCGAGCTGCACCGCGGCCCAGTTCTCCCGACTTACCAGATCCTGCCATTCGGGCGAGACAGGGGGACCGGTGTACTGGTCGAGCTGCTGCTGGACATCCTTGAGCTCGAGGCGAACCTTCACCGGATCGATCTCGTGCCGATGGGCGACCTTGTCGGTCAAAAGAAGCGCGCGGTCGTCTTTGACCTCGACGAACCCTTCGGCGACGGCGAGCCTCTTTTCCTCTCCCGATTTGTGGAAGGTGACGATGCCTGTGCGAAGCGCCGCCAGGAGTGGCAGGTGTCCCGGCAAAACGCCGAATTCTCCGCTCACGCTGGGAGCAGTAACGTCGTCGACCTCTTCGTGCAACGCCGGCCCATGCGGCGTCACGATTTCCAGGGTGACCTTAGCGTCCGCCATCAGGTCTCGGCCTTCATCTGCTGAGCGGCGACCTTCACTTCGTCGAGGTTGCCCCGAAGGTAGAAAGCCTGCTCCGGAATGTCATCGAGCTTGCCGTCGAGAATCTCTTCGAAGCCGGCAACCGTTTCTTTGAGCGGCACCAGCTTGCCTTCTCGGCCCGTGAACTGGGCAGCGACGAAAAAGGGCTGCGACAAGAAGCGCTGAATCTTGCGCGCGCGCGAAACGATGAGCTTGTCGTCTTCCGAGAGCTCGTCCATGCCGAGGATGGCGATGATGTCCTGCAGGTCCTTGTACCTTTGCAGCGTGGCCTGCACGCGCCGCGCGATGCGGTAGTGGTGCTCGCCGACGACGGCGGGGTCGAGCATCGTCGAGGTGGAGTCGAGCGGATCGACAGCGGGATAGATGCCGAGCTCGGCGATGGCGCGCGAGAGCACGGTCGTTGCGTCGAGGTGGGCGAAGGCGGTGGCGGGGGCGGGATCGGTGAGATCGTCGGCGGGAACGTAAATGGCCTGCACGCTCGTGATCGCCCCCTTGGTGGTAGAAGTGATGCGCTCCTGGAGCCCGCCCATCTCCGTGGCCAGGGTCGGCTGATAACCGACGGCGCTGGGAATGCGCCCGAGCAGCGCCGAAACCTCGGACCCGGCCTGGGTGAAGCGGAAGATGTTGTCGATGAACAGAAGAACGTCTTGTCCCTCGGTGTCGCGGAAGTATTCGGCGACCGTAAGCGCCGAGAGGCCGACGCGTTGGCGAGCGCCGGGCGGCTCGTTCATCTGCCCGTAAATGAGGGCGGTCTTGGAGAGTACGCTCGCGCCGGTGTCGAGTTTCGATTCCGCCATTTCGACGAACAGGTCGTTGCCCTCGCGCGTGCGCTCCCCCACGCCGGCGAAAACCGAGACGCCGCCGTGCGCCTTGGCGACATTGTTGATGAGCTCCTGAATGAGCACCGTCTTGCCCACTCCGGCACCGCCGAACAGGCCGATCTTGCCGCCGCGGCGGTAGGGGGCGAGCAGGTCGATGACCTTGATACCGGTCTCGAAGATTTCGATCTTGGTGCTTTGCTCGGTGAACTTGGGAGGATCGCGATGGATGGGCAGAAACTGCGTGGCCTTGATGGGCCCTGCTTCGTCGACGGGCCGTCCGACGACGTTCGCGATGCGCCCGAGCATCACGGGCCCGACGGGCATCGTGATGGGGCTTCCGGTGTCGGTCACGGCCATGCCTCGGACGAGTCCATCGGTCGAGTCCATTGCGACCGCGCGAACCATCGACTCCCCTAGGTGTTGCGCCACCTCCAAAACGAGGTTGTTCTTCTCTTGTCCGAGGCTGGGATTGG
>DASWDH010000591.1:0-16245 GCA_036395495.1 Polyangiaceae bacterium | reverse complement strand
ACGAAGAGATCTATCGGATGACGATCATCGATGGTCTCACGCAGGTACACAACAAACGGCACCTCTACGAGTCGCTGGAACGGGAGATCCTGCGCGCCCGCCGGCACGCCCGCGAGCTCAGCTTTTTGATGTTCGACATCGACCACTTCAAGAAGATCAACGACGTGCACGGCCATTTGGCGGGCGACTTCGTGCTGAAGGAGCTGGCTCGCGTCGTTCAGGGTCGCATTCGCCGCGACGAGATCTTCGCACGCTATGGAGGCGAGGAATTCGCCATCGTGCTTCCAGAAACCGATCTCGCCGGGGCTACGGCTCTCGCCGACAGCATCCGCGAGAAAATCCAGGAGCACAGCTTCGTCTTTCAGAACGATCAGATCTGGGTGACGATCAGCGTAGGTGTGGCGACGCTCGAGGAATCCGACAAGACATCGACTGACCTCATCCGTCGCGCCGACGAACGCCTCTTCGAAGCCAAGCGTGCCGGTCGCAACCGCGTCTGTTGAAGCCGTTCGAGACGACGTCTCGATGCAAGAGTGCTACGACCGATAGATGCCGATCAGTGAGATGCCGCCGCCGCACGATGATCTCGGCGAGAGTCCGCCGAAGATCGTGATCCGGCCGCCGGGGCCGATGTCGGTCGCTTGGGCTTCGCGTCTCGAGCGCTCCGAGTCGCCGGCTTTCGGTGCGCGAAGGCGAGCGCGCGCGGACGTCGCCGGTGCGGATATGGCGCCCGTCGTGTACGCGTCCGGCACTGGCTCGAACGTCGTCGATGTAGACGGGAACCGCTACGTGGATCTGGCGGCAGGCTTTGGAGCGCTGCTTCTCGGGCACGCGCCCCCGCGCATCGCGCGGGCACTCGAAATGCAAGCCGATCGATTGTGGCTCGCCCTCGGCGATCTGTATCCCTCCGATGCCAAGGTGGCGCTCACCGAACGAGTCGCTCAGCTCTATCCCGCGAGAGGTGCGCGGGCATTGCTCGGCCAATCGGGAAGCGACGCAGTCGCGGCCGCTCTCAAAACGGCCAAGCTCGTTACCGGCAAGCCAGGTGTGCTCGCCTTCGAAGGTGCCTACCACGGCCTCGGCTACGGTCCGCTCGCTGCGTGCGGACTTCGTGCGAGCTGGCGCCAAGCTTTCGCCGACCAATTGAATCCGCATGTCTCGTTCGCACCTTATCCGCGTTCGTCCGAAGACCTCGACTCGTCGCTCGCGGCGGTCAAAAACGAGCTGAGTGCGGGCAACATCGGCGCCGTGCTGGTGGAGCCCATATTGGGCCGCGGCGGCTGCGTCGTTCCTCCCGCCCCGTTCCTGGGCGAGCTCCGAGGACTGTCGCGGCGCAGCGGAGCCCTGCTCATCGCCGACGAGGTCTGGACGGGCCTCGGGCGCAGCGGCCACTTCGTCGCATCGAGTGCCGCGGGCGTGCTGCCCGACCTTTTGTGTTTCGGGAAAGGCTTGGGCGGCGGGTTACCGATTTCGGCTTGCGTTGGGCCCGACGAGGTCATGCAGGCGTGGTGCCGCGACCCGTCGCAGGAGGTTGTCCACACGGCGACGTTTCATGGCGCACCGCTCGCGTGTGCGACCGCAATCGCGACGCTCGATGCGCTGCGCTCCGCAAAGCTCGATGCTCGTGCGGCAGAAGTGGGCGATCGTGCACATCGAATGCTGAGCGACACGCTCGCCACGGTGCCCGGCGTTGGCGCGATTCGAGGCGCCGGACTCATGATAGGCATACCCCTAGGTAGCGGAGCTACCGCGCTCGCCATTCAACGTTCACTGCTCCAGGCCGGCTACATCGTGACGCTCGGAGGCATCTCGAACGAGGTGCTCGTTCTCACACCCGCGCTGAACGTCGCGGAAAGCCTACTACAAGGCTTCGCCGCGACGTTGCGCGGGCTATTCGAGGCCGAACCGAGCCTCGAAGCCGATCGGTGAACGGTGCTTCGGGCAGAGTTTTATTAGTCGGCCGCGGCGTCTTCTTCGGCTCCTCCTGTTCCTGCTCCCCCGGATCCACCTTCGCCGCCGGTTCCGCCGGTCGAAGTGGTGCCAGTGGTGCCGGCGGTCGCGGTGCCCGTGCCCGCGCTACCGGCGGTGCCCGTTCCGTCGTCGTCGTCGCCGCAACGAGCAAGAGCCAGGCCCAAGATGGTCAACATCGCAAGTCCCCACAGCGTCTGTCGCAATCTCATGAGCCCGCTAGGTACAGAACTTTCGCGACTAAGACAATAGGAAAGAGGTTGCGGTGCTTCTTGAAATGATCTTGACGGCGGCTAGAAACTGAGGGGTCATGCTTTCAGCCGAGGAGCACCGATGTAGGCTCCACACCCGCGTGCGCTCCTTCATCGAGGCGAGCGCGCGTGGCGATGCGGCTGCCGAAAGCTTCGATGGGCTGGGGCTTGCGGTGCTCCGTTATCAGGCCGATCACGTAGCTGCCTACCAGCGACTTCTCGCTCGCGCTGGTCGTGATCCCGGGCGAGTGAGCGAAGTTCGTGTGCTTCCCGCGGTCCCGAGCGACGCGTTTCGGTTCGCGCGGATCGCTGCTCATCCGCCCGCCGACGACGTCGCCCTTTTCCGAACGAGCGGCACGACGGCGTTGCCCCGAGGGGAGCACGCCCTTTCCACGACCGAAACCTACGAGTGTTCCGCGCTCGCTTGGGGCGGCTGGGCATTGTTTTGCGACATCCACGAGCCGCTCACCGCCATCATTCTTTCGCCCAGGGAGAATCCTGAATCGTCGCTCCACTTCATGATGAAAACGTTCGCGGCGCGCTTTGCCCCCAAAGCGCACTACCTGCAGACGTCGGATCTCTCGGCCATCGATGCGGACGAGCTCGAACGCGCTTGCGACGCGGCGGCGCGCGCCGGTGCGCCCGCGATCGTCATGGGCACCTCGTTCGCGTTCGTGCACGCGCTCGACGCGCTCGGCGGCCGCAGACTGCAGTTGCCGCAAGCCAGCCGCGCGATGCACACCGGCGGCTTCAAGGGGCGATCGCGGGCGGTGGACGCTCGAGAACTGCGCGGGCATATCGCGCAGACGTTCGGCGTCTCCGAGGGAGCGGTGGTAGGCGAGTACGGCATGACCGAGCTTTCGAGCCAGCTCTACGAAGGCACGTTGCGCGGCCAACGAGGGTTCGACACGCCGAGCGCAACGCACGGCACCTTCATCCCACCGCCCTGGATGAGGGTCGCCGCGGTCGACCCCGAGACACTGCTGCCGCTCGCTGACGGTGAGGTCGGTATCCTGCGGTTCGAGGACCTCGCCAATGTCGATGGGGCGCTGGCGATTCAGACAGCTGATCGCGGACGGTGCACCAGCGCCGGCGTCGAGCTCATGGGACGATCGCCGGGAGCTCCGCCGCGGGGATGTTCGCTCGCCCTCGAGGATCTCTTGGAAAACGGATGACCGAAGAGCTTTCGTTCGAAGAGCGTGCGGCGCGCGTGCGCTCGATTTTGGCTGCGGCTCGACGGCTCGCCGACGCGCGCGATCCGTTGGGGCAAGAGGCACGCGCTCGCCTGCCGGCGGTCACCGGATTGTCGGAGGCGGGAGTCGAGCTCGCCCTATCCCGCCATCTCGAGACGAATGTTTCGCCCGCCGATCTCGAGCGGTTGATCGCTCGCGCCGGTTCGGCGCCGCGGGTCCATGTCGTGCTCTCCGCGAACGTCTTCGCGGGGGCCGTGCGCGCGATCGCCTTCGCTTCGGTGACAGCTCCGTCGGTCATCGTGCGCGCCTCGACCCGCGAAACGGTGATGGCGCCGCTGCTTCGGCGAGCGTTACGTGAGGCCGACGATCGATTCGATTTCGATTTGTCCTCCACCCTCGCGGCCAAACCGGGGGATGAGGTCCATGTCTATGGTCGGCGTGAGACGATCGACGCCGTGGGTGCTGCGATGCCGCGAGGCGTGCGGATTCGCGCTCACGGCCCCGGCATCGGCATCGCCGTCATCGACGCGCACGGCGGCGTGCCGCCATTCGCGGCCGAGCTTCTCTCCTGGGATGTCGTCGCCTTCGATCAGCGAGGTTGTCTCAGCCCGAGGCTCGCATTCGTAGCGGGCTCGGCCGACGAGGTCGACGCATTTGCCGTCGGTGTCTCCGAAGCACTCGAGCGACGAGAACGGGAGGTGCCTCGCGGGCTCATCAGTGCCGACGAGCGAAGTGAGCAAACACTGTATCGAAACACGATGACCGCGATCGGCAAGTTCTACGCCGGTTCGTCGTTTTCCGTGGGGGTCGACCTGGCGCCTCGTGGCGTTCCTCTACCCCCGTCGGGACGTAATCTGCACGTGGCGCGGGTCGTCGACTCGGACGATCTCATACGACTGCTCGCGCCCTTGCGGGCCAGCATCACCTGCGTTGGCCACGTGGCACCGGGCGCGTTGGCTGTGCACGCGATCGCCCTCGCGTGCGGAGCAAGGTCTCTCCCTCTCGGCTCGATGCAAACTCCTCCGCTCGACGGACCGGTCGACCTGCGCGAAATGGTATAACCGAACGAGGTGAGCGCCTCGTCGACCAAACCGGCAGCGAAGCGCAAAGAGCACGCCCAAGCTCTGCCCGGCGAGCATGCCGTTTCATTGCCTCGAGAACGTTCCGTTTCGCCACGAATCCACGGGCGGGGCCACCAGCGGCTCGACGCGATCCTCGACTTCGTGAATTTCGCCATACGCCCGATACCGCTCACGATGCTGCTCGATGAGGCGCCGCAACGTATCGCCGACATCGTGGGCGCGGAAGTCGCTTCGCTCTACCTGCTCGAGGGTGAAGGCGATGAGCTGGTCATGCGCGGCAATGTAGGGTTTCCTGATCGGGTACTGGGACAAGTCCGGCTGTCGGTAGGTGAGGGGATCACCGGAACGGTGATCGAATGTATGCGGCCGATCTCGGTGACGGTTGCCCAGCAGCACCTCGGATACCGTCATTTTCCGGAACTCGGGGAGGAGCAGTTCCCAGTGTTCGCCGCGGTTCCGATTCTGGGGCGGTCGGGGCCGCTTGGCGTGCTCACAGTGCAGCGCGGCGGAAATATTCCTTGGAGCGATCGTGACATCGAGTTGCTCGTTGCGCTCTCCGCATCGATCGCCGCGGCCGTTCGACATGCCGACCTCATCGACGCGATGCGGGAAAGAAACCCGCGACGAGCCGGCGGGGGGACGCGCAAAGTCACCCTTCCCGGTCGTCCGCTGGTCAAAGGCAGAGCGCTCGGCGCATTGGCGGCGTTGCGCCGCCCTCCCGCACGGGCGACCAGTGGTCCCGGACCGGACGAACGGCGCCGGCTCTCGGCCGCCTTCGATTTGGCGGAAAGGGCGCTGCGAGGGTTCGCCTCACGCGCGAGCCGACAAGGAAAAGAGGGCTCTTTTCTGGGGACTTATCTGGAGATCGTCGCCGACGCCCGGTTGCGCGGGCGGGCCGCGGAGCTGGTGGCCGAGGGGTCAGGCATTGCCCATGCCCTCGGTCAAGTGGCGCGCGAGGCAACCCGCGCCGCGGCGCGGGTTTCCCGCGATCCGTTCATGGAGGAGCGCGCTCGCGACATCGAGGATCTCTGCGATGCGGTGGTCATGCTCGCGTCCAACGACCCACGTGCGACGCTCCCCTCGAAGGCCGTTCTCATGGGCGATCAGCTGACCGTTTTCGATTTGCTCGTTTCGGCGCGCGCCCAGCCATCCGGTTTGGCGCTGACGGCCCGGGCCGTCGGTCCGCGAACGTCGGTGCTCCTCAAGCTGCTCAATGTTCCGGCCATGGTGGATGTCGGAGGGCTCTTTCGGTGGGCGAGCGAGGGGGACATCGCTCTGCTCGACGCCGATCACGGCCTGCTCGTCATCAACCCGAGTCGAGCCGAAATCTCGAAACTACGCCGTGACCGGCAGCCCGCCGCGGCTCGGACGCGACCTGAGGGAAAGTCTGCAGAAGGTCCGCCTCATGCCGGCAGCCTCGACGCAACCGACTTTGACGCGCAGCGACGTCGGGCGTTCGAGCTCGAACCGGTGCCTGGGCCAGGCGACGCGGAGCCCGAGCGCGGAACTGGAGGCCGAGGCGAGACCTAGGGACCAAAGGGTTCGCTCCGCTCGCGGAGTAGCGCTAAATGTAAATAGCTCGGTGCGTTCGATTTTCGATTCGGCACGAGGATCGACCATCGGGAGAACATTTTCGAGCATCAGACGTCAGTAGCGAGAGGCGCGCATGGTGAGAGTGTCTCGGCCCCCCGGATTCGACATGACCTACAGGCCCCTCAAGACGCAGGCCTTTGGTCCACCAGTGTTGGCGCACCTACCGTCACTCGTTTACCTCACCCTTGCGGTCGGTCTGGTCGCCCTCGTCACCGTTGGGTCGCTGTCGACCACGGGATCGTGGCTTTTCCGTTACGTCGTCGAGGCCGATTCCCAGCGGATGTTGGGGGCTCGACCGCTTGCGGTGATCGTGCTGGCCAGCGCCCTCGCGTCCGTCCTGCGCGCGCGCATGCGCGGGGTCATCGTTCATCCGGAAGGGCTGGAGGCGCGCGACATCCTCGGCGTGGGCTGGCCGCGCGTTCGGCGCTACGCTTGGCCGCAGATTGACAAAATCGTGCTCGATGCGGGCCAGATGATCGCGGTCGATCTGTGGGATGGTCGGCGAGAGTGGCTCCCCAAGGTGGGAGAGAGAGAGGAGCTCGCGGCCGTGCTGGAGAGGGTCGCGGTCGCCAGGGCGATACCCATCAGCGGCGGCACGGGAATGTTCGACCCCCCCGACGACCAGGACGCCGAATAGCATTACTGCCTGCGGAACTCCGCGCGCGCGGCCTCGAGCAGGGCAGGATCCTCCATGAGGTCAGCGGTCGTTCGCGCCATGGCCTTGGCAGCGACGAGCATGGTCGACAGCCCCTCGGCGCTCGCCGCGCAAGCAGCGAACTCGCGCTGATGGCAGGTGGTCGCGCCGGTCTTGCAGATCTGCAGCCAGGGGTGAATGGCTGGTAGCGCGTGGGAAATGTCGCCCATGTCCGTCGATCCTGCGCCCACGGTGGCGTCATGTTCTTTCGGCGATCGACCGAGCGAGGAAAGGTGTTCGCCGAAGCGTCGCGCGAGGGTCATGTTGTTCTTCATGTCGCGGTAGCCGCGACGTTCGTCGATCGTGACTTTGACGCCGCACGCCAGGGCCGCACCTCGCGCGCAGCGCTCCACGATGCGGCTCACCCGCTCGAGCTCCTCGGCATCGAGCGCGCGTACCGAAAATTCGCAGCGCGCGCGTTCGGGAACGATGTTCGCCGCGCGGCCTCCTTCCTCGATGTAGCCGTGCACGCGAACGCCGTCGCGCATGTGGACGCGCTGCCCATCGATGAGACGGAAGGTCTCCATGCACGCGGTGAGCGCGCTGGCGCCTTCCCACGGTGCGAGCGCGGCATGCGATGGTTTGCCTTCGAACACCATCTGGAAGTCGTTGCAGGCCAGGGCGATGTGCGCGAGCAGATCGCGATCGAAGGGATGGAACATCATCGCGGCGTCGACATCACCGAATACGCCCGCCTCCAGCAGCTGGATTTTGCCCCCCCCGCCCTCTTCGGCCGGCGTTCCGATGAGCTCGACGGTTCCGCCGAGGTGATCGCGGGCGGCATGCAACGCCAGAAAAGCGCCGAGCGCACCGCCGGCGATGAGATTGTGTCCGCAGGCGTGGCCGATCTCCGGGAGCGCGTCGTACTCCGCCAAAATGGCCACCGTCGGCCCTTTTCCTGAACGGATACGCGCACGAAAGGCGGTCGGCAGCCCGCCTAGCCCGAGCTCGACGGTGACCCCCTCGAGGTTCACCGCTTCGCTGAGCCACCGACAGGCGCGGTGTTCGCCGAATCGAAGCTCGGGATGCTCGTGGATCTTGAGCGCGATCTCGAGAATCCGCGCCTGATTCGCCTCCACGTGCTCGTCGAGAATTCTGCGCTCGAAGGCCATCGCTCGAACTATAACCGAAACGGTGAACCCTACCCGTGCGGTACGCCTCCATGCACCCCGACGCCCTCGATCTCGTTGAAAAACTAGGCCTGGCCCCTCATCCGGAAGGCGGATTTTTTCGGGAAACCTTCCGAGCGCCGCTTCTGCTGCGCGGGCTACCGTGGCTTCGGGCCGACGACGCGAGGAATGCTTCGACGGCGATCTACTTTCTGTTGCCGGCGGGCGCGTTCTCCGCGTTCCACCGGGTGCGAAGCGACGAAGTCTGGCACCACTACGACGGCGATGCTGTCGAGATTCACACGCTCGACCCGCTGACGGGTCACCGGGTCGTGCGGCTCGGTCGCGATGTCCGCCGCGGCGAGCGTCCGCAGCACGTCGTGCCGGGCGGAGTTCATCAGGCAGCGGTGCCGCTGGGAGATCGCTATGCGCTCTGCGGCTGCACCGTCGCTCCAGGGTTCGATTTCGCCGATTTCCTGATGCCCTCGAGGAATGAACTTTGCGCGGCATTCCCCGGCGAGCGCACGATCATCGAGTCGCTGACGCGCGGATCGTAACGCAACAGCTCGGGCGTCTGTGGCTCAGCGGCGGAACATCCCGGTCGTTACTGCCACCACGCCGGCGATCAGCAACACCGCGAGAATGCCCACCCAGACGCCCGCCTTGAAGATCCCTTCCACCGCGGCGCAGCCGGAAACGGCCACGGCGAGCGACACGAGAACGACGAGGGGCGCGATTGGGGACGGAAAACGGCTCATTCAAATAAGGTGTGCAATTGTGATTCCAAGGGTGACGACTACACGCTGCACGATGTTGGTTCGCTGGTCGTACCCCCCGACCATGGCTAGACTCGCGACCGAACGGAGTCTTGCATGGCGTCTCCCAATGATTTCTTCCGCAAATTCGCGCACCGCACATCGGCCAGCGTTGGCTCACCCTGGGCCTTCCTGCTGGCGGTGCTCGTGATCGTCCTCTGGGCGGCGACGGGTCCGATCTTCCATTATTCGGATACCTGGCAGCTGGTCATCAACACCAGCACGACCATCGTGACGTTCCTGATGGTGTTCTTGATTCAGAACACCCAAAATCGCGATGCGGTCGCCATTCATCTCAAGCTCGACGAGCTCATTCGAGCGTTGAAGGGTGCGCGCAATCAGCTGGTCGATCTCGAGGAGCTCTCCGACGAGGAGCTCGAGAGGCTCAGGCAGGAATTCCACCGCCTGGGGGCCGGCCATCCCCAGGCTCACGGGCGAAAGAGGGACTCGTAGGCGAGGCGCGCCGTTTGGTTCGGGCCGTCCAGATCCGGGCGGCGAAGAGCGAGAGGAGCACCGCGCCGAAGATCGCCGGCACCAGCAGATCGGCCTTCACCCGCCAAGCGAAATGAACGACTCCCAGCGATGCGGCGACGTACGCGAGCCGATGCACCCGTTTCCACCGCCGAAAGCCGAGCCGCTTCACGGCGCGATCGGTCGACGTCAGGGCGAGCGGTACGAGCAGCAGAAAGGCCACGAACCCGACGGTGATGAACTTGCGCTTGACGATGTCTTCGGCGATGTCCGAAATATCGAACGCTTGGTCGAGCGCCAAATACGTAGACAGATGCAGCGTCGCGTAGAAAAAAGCGAAGAGCCCGACCATACGCCGGACCCGCATTTGCGCCGTCCAGCCGAAGAGCGCCTTCATCGGGGTTGCGGCCAGCGATGCCACCAAGAAAAAGAGCGTCCAGAACCCCAGGCGGTTCATCACTTCGGCGATCGGGTTCGCGCTCAAGTGGTCGTGCCATGCGTCGAAGGCGAGCTTCGCGAGCGGCAAGCCGCAAGCCAGGAAAACGGCCGGCTTGAGCGCTCGGGAGAGTCGAGCCGCTGTGGGCATCAGTAGAACTTTCGCAGGTCCATGCCCCCGTAGAGGCTGCCCACGAGATCGGCATAGCCGTTGAACGGCAGCGTCTTGCGTTTCAAGAACTCTCCGATCCGTCGCTCCTTGGCTTGGCTCCAGCGCGGATGGTCGACCTCGGGATTGACGTTCGCGTAAAAACCGTACTCATCGGGGGCCATCTTGTGCCAGGTCGTCGGAGGTTCCTGGTCGACGAACCTCATCTTCACGATGGCCTTGATTCCCTTGAAGCCATATTTCCACGGCACCACCAATCGCAGCGGCGCGCCATTCTGGTTGGGAAGAACGCGCCCGTAGAGTCCGACCGCCAGAATGGTGAGCGGATGCATGGCTTCGTCCATCCGAAGACCCTCGACGTAAGGCCAATCGAGAACGCTGCGCCTTTGACCCGGCATTTGAGCCGGATCGAGCTTGCTCGTGAAGGCGACGTACTTCGCATTCGACGTGGGCTCCAGACGCTTGATCAAATCGGCGAGTGGAAAGCCGACCCAGGGAATGACCATCGACCACGCTTCGACGCATCGCATCCGGTAGATCCGCTCCTCGAACGAAAACCAGCCGAGTAACTCGTCGATGTCGACGACGCGTGGCTTTTTGATTTCCCCCTCGAAGGCGATCGTCCACGGGCGCGTCCGGAACGCCCCCGCGTTCTCCGAGGGATCGCTCTTGCCGGTGCCGAACTCGTAGTAGTTGTTGTAACTACTCACGTCACCGAACGGCGTCTGCTTTTCTTCGGTGGCGAACGCGCCTCGCTTGACGTTGGCAAAACTTCCACCGGGTGGGTCTTTTGCCGACGCCTTACAGGAAAAAGCCATGGCCGCGCCCGCGAAACCGAGCGCTCCGGCCGCTCCGAGCGAGAGAAACTCGCGGCGCCGCAGGTAGACGCCTTCGGGGGTCACCTCCGATTCGGGCCAATTCCACGTTCGACGTGCCATCGTTCCGCCTTCCGTTCGATGATGAGTACGGTTCCGCAGCGACCCTGGTTTCGGCGGGCTTCCTTGCCCGGCGCGCGTATCTTCCCATGGAGGACGAGCTGCCGCTCTTGACCTTCAGTCGCTGGTCATCACCCCGCCCAAAATCGTGGTCAGCACGCACGCAACCACGAACAGACGATCCCGAAAAAGCTCGATCGGTAAGATGGGTTCTTTCGATTTTCGTTCGAAGCGAATGAAAACCGCCAGCAGGACGGCCACGACCGGCACGAGGAGGAGCCCCGTTTTGCCCTCGGCGGTCGCGAGGAGCAGCGTGGAAGCCACCGTGAGAATCACCGCGCTCTTCCACTCGATCCGCGCGTGGCCTTTGGCCACGTTCTCGTGGAGGCCGAGCACCAACAGAAGAGCGGCAGCGAGGCCGAGCGGCACGTTGACGTAAAACACCCAGCGCCAGGAAAGCGCCTTCACGATCGCGCCGCCGGCGAGCGGACCGATGATCGCCGACAATCCCCACACGCCGCTGAAGTAACCCTGGATCCGTCCTCGATCGCGAAAGGAATAGATGTCGCCGACCACCGTGAGAGCAAGTGGCATCATCGCTCCGGCACCAAGCCCCTGAACGACGCGGAACACGATGAGCTCGACGATGCTCCGCGACATCCCGCTTGCGATCGAGCCAATCAAGAAGAGGGCGATGCCCACCAGAAGCCACGGCCTGCGGCCCCGAAGATCGGCCAGCTTGCCGTAGATGGGCACCGAGACGGTAGAGGCGAGGAGATAGCCGGCGGTGACACCGCCGTAAAGTCGGATTCCTCCGAGCTCGGCAATGACCGTGGGCATTGCGGTGGCGACCACGGTCGCTTCGAGAGCAGCCGTGAAGACACAGAGGACGAGCGCGGCCACCGTGAGTGGCCGGTTCGTCACTCGCATCGGCGTTGGGGTAGGGGACATTCGCGCGGGGCGTTGACCTTCCCGCGTTATTTGATTTGCAGAAGCTCGACTTCGAAGACGAGGGTCGAGTTCGGTGGAATCACCGGCGGAAAGCCGCGTTCGCCGTAAGCGAGATTCGGCGGGATGGTGAGCTTACGGAGCGATCCCACCTTCATTCCCGCGACCCCCTGATCCCACCCCTTGATGACGCGCCCTCCTCCGAGTGGAAAGCTGAAGCCGTCGCCTCGATCACGCGAGCTGTCGAACTTCTGTCCATTGGTCAATGTGCCGACGTAGTGCACCACCACGGTCTGCCCAGCTCGCGCTTCGGGTCCCGTTCCTTCGCGAAGATCTTCGATTTCGAGTTCGGCGCCCATTCTTTCACCTTTCCTTCTTTTTCTCTCTTTACTCGGCGCGGCCTTCGGCCCGCCTGCGTTCTCATGCACGCATGGCTTGCACGGGATTCAGCCGTGCGGCGCGTATGGCGGGAAAGAGACCCCCCACGAGTCCCATCACGGTCGCGACGGTGACCGCGACTCCGATGCTGACGGCGTCCGGTTCGAACGCAATCACGATCTCCGACCAGCTCTGGAAGTTCATCATCGAGAATTTCACGAAGGCCAGGGCGAGCGACAAGAGAGCCCCTACGATGCCGCCCGCGAGCGCGAGCAAGATCGATTCCAAGAGGAAGGAAAGAATGATGCTGGATCTCGAGAAACCAAGGGCTCGCAACGTTCCGATCTCGCGCTGCCGATGGGCCACCGAAGCATACATGGTGATCATGGCGCCGATCATCGCACCCACGCCGAAGAAAAACGCGATGACCAGGCCGAGCGCGGTGATGAAGATCGACAGCCCCGACGACTGCTTGTCGTAATAGTCGTCCTCGCGGAGGGCTTCGAGCCCGAGCTGTCGGTTTTGCTCGATGGAAGCTTTGAAGCCGTCGAATTTGCTCGGGCTCTCCAGGCGCGCGCGCACCGAGGAGACCAAACCCTCGCGTCCGAAAGTCGTGCGTACCGTGTTCACGTCTGCCCAGACCTCCGACTCGAACGAGGAGCCATGGTCGTCGAATACGCCGACCACCGAGACCGGACGGTTCTTGCGCAGCTCGACAGTTTGCCCGAGCTCGAGGCCCTTGAACCGCCCGCGGATGCCGCGGCCGACCATGACTTCGTCGGTGCCCGGTTGAGGTGCGCGCCCCGCGACGATGCGGACCTCCTTGCGCAGCTTGAGGACATTGTCGGCCACGCCGCGCACCTGCACGTTGCTGAAGCCGTCGGTTCCCACCTTGTCGAGCAGGACGACGACGAGCAGTTCGCCCAGGCCGAGAGGCGATCCATCGCTGCTGTGCGCCACGCCGGGTGTGGCGAGCACGAGCCCCACATTGGGCTCCTCGATGCTGCTCGCCAGCTCTGCGTCGGCACCCTTGCGAAGAACGATGACCACGCTGGGATCCGCCGAGCGATGGAGTGTCTGTTTGATTCCATTGCGGAGCATGAACACCGCCGCCACGACGAACACCACGAGGGCCAGGCCGAGACCGGCGGCGAGGCTGGTCGTTTTGCGCACGGCCAAATTGCGGATGTTGTAGCTGATCGGGATCACGGTGCGCCTCCTTCAGCCCACCCGCCGCAGGGCGTCGACGATCGAAAGGCGGGACGCGCGCACGGCGGGAATGATGGCTGCGATCGCGCCCGCCGCGACGGACAGCAGAACGGCGACGATCGCCGTCTCCGCGCTGACGCGGAAGTATGGAAAGAAGCTCCCGAAGTTTTCTTCCAGCCATCGGCCCATGCCGAGCTGCACGATCGGGTAGGAGAGGGCGAGGCCCAACACGCCGGCCAACACGCCGATGGTGAGCGCCTCGCCGACGACGAACGTGCTCACGTGGCGCGGAGTGAAGCCGAGCGCGCGCAGTACGCCGTACTCGCGCGTGCGCTCGCGGACGCCCATGGCGATGGTATTGCCGAGGATGAGCATCATGATGGCGAGGATGATGATCGAAACGATATTGAGCGCGGTGAGAATGGCCGAAAAGCTGGCCATGAAAGAGTTTTGCATCGCCCGCTCGCTTTGAGTGACCGTCTGAACGTCCTTTTCATCGAAGACTTTGTCGATGGCGGCGCTCACGTTGGCCGAGTTCTGCGGATTGTCCACGCGGGTGCTGATCCAACCGATCATGTCGCGGCGGCGGTCGGGCAACGATTCGTTCAAGTAGTTCCAGTGGAAGACGAGCTGCGAGCGGTCGACGGATTTTTGGGTCGCCTCGTAGATGCCGTCGACGTTGAATTCCCAGTCGCCCGGGTAAATGGTGCCTCTCAGCGTGAGCTTGTCGCCGACCTTGACTCCGAGCTTGCGCGCGAGAACGTCGCCCACGATCGCCCCCTTCCGGTCGGTGAGCCAGCGCGCTTTGTCCTGGGGGTTGACCGACATCTCGGGGTACACCTCCAGGAAAGTGTCGGGGTCCACTGCCATCGTGGCAAAGAACTCATCGGGCCGCCGGGGGTCCTTTGCGCCGAACCAGTTGGCCCAAGTCGCCTGCGCGACCCCCGGCACCTGCCGTACGACGTCGATGTAGTGCTTGGGCATCGGCAGGATGAACGACACCTTGTGCCGCGTGCCCAGCCGATCCTTGACGGCGTACTCGATACCCACGTTCCACGCCCAAAGCACCGTTCGTAGCAGCACGAACGCGAGCACCGCGATCGCGCCGCCGAGCACCGTCAAGCTGGTTCGCGTCTTGTTGCGCCAGACATTGCGCATCCCGATACTCGCGACATTCATGTGAGCACCCCTTTGTCCAGACGTCGCAACACCGTAGCTCGCTCGGCGGCGTGCGGGTCGTGGGTGACCATGAGGATGGTCTTTTTGAACTCCCGGTTGAGCTTGTCGAGAAGCAACAGGATATCGTCGGCGGACTTCCGATCGAGGTCGCCGGTCGGCTCGTCGGCCACGATGATCGTCGGGTCGTTGACGATCGCGCGCGCAATGGCGACCCGCTGCTCCTGACCTCCCGAGAGTTGGCGCGGGTAGTGCTCCATTCGATCTTCGAGCGCCACGACCCTGAGCGCCGTTTGCGCCCGCTTCTTGCGCTCGCTGGCGGACAAGCTCGTGAGAAGAAGAGGTAGCTCCACGTTCTCGCGCGCGGTCAACACCGGCATCAAGTTGTAGGCCTGGAAGATGAAGCCCATCTTCTCAGCCCGAAATTTGGCGAGCTGTCCGTCGCTCATCGAGGCGAGGTCGCGCCCGGCGACGCGCGCCGTGCCCGACGACGGGCGATCGAGCCCGGCAATGAGGTTGAGCAGCGTGCTCTTGCCCGAGCCCGAGGGGCCCATGAGCGCCTCGAACGAGCCCTCCGGGACATCGAGATCGATGCCTTCCAAAACGTGAAGTGGCTCTTTGCCTCGGTAGAAGGTTTTGGTTACCCCCCGAAGCTCGACGATGGGTCGCGTTGCTCCCGCGATTGCATTCTCGCGCGGCAAGCCGGCCGCGCCGTCCTTCGCTTTTTGCGTCGATGTGTCCATCAGCTGCCCTTCTCCTTGATGCGCTGTCCGTCGGACAGCTCGACTGGGGGTTGTGCAACGACGCGCGTACCGGGTGAAGGCCCTTCCACGAGCTCGAAGCCGTTCGCGAACGGGGCGCCGACCTTCACCGGTGTCATTCTCGCGACGCCTTCGTTCACGACGAAGACGACCTTGCTGCCGCTGCGCTCGGCGATCGCATTGGCGGGGACCACCATCTTCGGCTTTTCCTTGATGGCTTCGGCCGTGACTTCCGCGGACAGAAAGCTGGTGCGCGCCGACATGTCCGGAAGGACGCCATCCATCGGGTCCACGAACTGGACCTTCACGGTAACCGTCGCCTTGGCGCGATCCACCTTCTTGCCGATCTCCAGCGTCGAACCGCGGTAACGTTTGCCGGGGTAGGCATCGAGCGAGATCTCGCAGGGGCTGGCGGGCTTGATGAGGTAAAGCCGCGCTTCGGGTACGTCGGTTTCCACGACCAGCGATCGAAAATCGGCGATCTCGGCGATGTTGTTCTGGGGGCCCACGAGCTCCCCCACCTGCACGGGTTTGGAGATGATCGTGCCGTCGATGGGTGCCGTGATGGTGCGATCCTGCAGGCTCACTTTGAGAGGATTGATCTCGGCCTGCGAGGCGCGCGCTTCGGCTTCCGCCGCTTTGACCGCCTGATCGAGCGACTTGGCGCGGGCTTGTAGATCCTCGAGGGAGGCCCGTCCGAGCGCACCACGCTCGACGAGCGCACGCTCTCTTTCGACTTGCTGCTGAACCTCGGCCAGGTTCGCTCGCGCGGTGTCGACGCGAGCTTGCGCCGCCGCGGCGCGCGAGCCCGCGGCGGCGATCGAGCTTCGCTGGTCGGTCGCTTCGAGCTCGGCGAGCACCTCCCCCATTCGGACGACGCTCCCTTCCTTCACCATGACTTTGGCGACCCGACCGGCGAGCTTCGCGCCCACCTTGGAGATGGTCTGCGGCACCACGTAACCCGTGGAGGTCACGGTGATCGCTGCTTGTGCGGGAGACACCATCGCGATCTCGGTGACCGCGACTTCGGTCTTGAACACCCGCGATTGCAGGGCGGG
>DASWDH010000590.1:0-2346 GCA_036395495.1 Polyangiaceae bacterium | reverse complement strand
GCCGCCTGCGAGGGAGTCGCCGCCCGGGCATCGGCCGCCAAATCCGTGAGTGTGATGTCGACCTCGTGACCGACGGCGCTCACCACCGGGACGCGACACGCTGCCACGCGACGGACGACGGCCTCTTCGTTGAACACCATGAGGTCGTCGGACGATCCGCCACCCCGCCCCACGATGATCACGTCGAGATCCGGCAGGCGCTCGAGCCGGTCGAGCGCGTGGATGACCCGCATCGCCGCGTTCTGTCCCTGCACGACGGTGGCAGAAAGCACGATGCGCGCGCCGCCGCGACGAAAAGCCACCTTGGCGATGTCGTGAATGGCCGCGCCGGACGCGCTGGTGACGACGCCGATGAGCGCGGGATGCGAGGGCAGCGGCCGCTTTCGGTCCGGGGCGAAGAGGCCTTCGGCCCAGAGCCGATTTTTCAGATTCTCCAGTGCCTCGAGCAGCGCACCCCGTCCCGCCGGACGTGCGACGTCTCCGATGAACTGCAGCCGGCCGCGCGGTGCCCAGACCGTGGCTCGACCGCGCAGCTGGACCCGAGCGCCGTCGACGATGAGACGGCGCGCGCGGACCGGCGCCGAACGGTACATCACGCATTCGATGATGGCATCTTCGCGCTCGTCTTTCAGGCAGAAATAGACGTGCCCGCTCGGAGCCGGTTTGGCGTTCGACACCTCGCCTTCGACCCACACCGCGATGGAAGCGCCTTCCACGGCCCGTTTCAGTCTCCGGTCGAGGTCAGCGACCGAGTAGACCTGGTTCTCTCGCTGCACGACCATCGGTCGCAGAGACTAGCACTCTACCCCATCGGCGCGTCTGTCCTCTCGCTCGCGCGGTGACGCGATGGCTCGCACACGCAACCACTTTTGCGGCATTCCGCCAAGGCTGCGGCGACCTCCGCCCGAGAGACGGGCCAGCAAGCGAGCGTCAAGTTCGCCGAGATGAAGCATGGACCGTCGCTTTTCGCGCTGAGCTTGGCCGCTGCTTTCTTGCCGTCGCGCGTCATCGCCCAGAACCAAGGCGAATCTCAGCCTCAGGTGGAGAAGTCACCCCAGCAAGTCTCGACGCTGGAACGCAATGTCGCCGCACCGAGTCGCGCACTCGAGCTCCAGGTGGCGACTGGGTACAATCAAGGCGTCGGTGCTCTGGGCAGTGCATCGGGCGCTCACGTGCAGGACGTCGCCGGGGTGGGCATCGGAGCTGAGCTCGGGGCCGGGTATCGCATCGTGCCGCGACTGTTCATCGGCGCCTACGGCACCGCCGCCCTTTTTACTCCGCTCGCCTCCGAATCGGGCGTCAAGGCGTTCGCCGGGGGCATCCAAGCGCAGTGGCACTTTCGAGCGTACCGAGCGGTCGATCCCTGGGCCGCACTCGGAACCGGCTATCGGCTCTTCTGGGAATCGCCGCCGAATGAAAGCCGTAACATTCATCGCGCGTTCGACGCGGTGCGGTTCGCGCTCGGCGTCGATTACCGTTTGAACCCGGAGTTTGCCATCGGGCCGATGGTCGCGGCCAACCTCGCACTCTTCTCCCCCGAGACCAGTACCAGCGGCACCGCCATCAGCACGTTTCTTTCGGTGGGCGTGGCCGCACGCTTCGACATGTTCGGCCAACCGGTGCATCCGGTCTTGGATACGGCCAGCCGCTGAGCTCTATTTTTCCCGCACGTATCCCCACCGCTCGAGAGCGCTCTTCAGCTCGGGCGCAGCGAGGGCAGCACGGCCAGTCGGCTCCTTGCGACTGACCAGCTCGGCCCGAAAGAGGGCTTCTCCCGGCGCGGGCTGGGGTGACCCGGAGGGTGGGGCCCCGACGCAATTGGTGCGGGCGAGCGCCAAGTTGAGGCGGGGATTCTCCGCGGTGAGCTTGGCGACGGGTAGTCCGTTAGCCGCGCATCGAACGACGAGCCCATGCTCGAGGACGGCGCCGGCAACATCCACGACGCCGAGCGGCTTGTCTGCGTCGCGAAGTCGCAGGCCGGTGGCGGTCAGCTGCGCTCGTCCTGGATAACCCTTCTCACCTTGCTGGTCGGCCTCGGCGAAGAAAGGTCGCGGCGCGCTGATCCCTAGCTCCGTCGCGCTTGCGAAAGAAAGCACGTACGCGTAGCGCTCGTGCGCCGGGTCATCCACATATTCGGCGAGCCAGTTCGCGATCCGCCTGCGTTCCTCCAAAAGGTCGGCAAAGCGCTCGTCGGCGACGTTGTGGGTCTCCGCCGGATCCTTGGAGAGATCGTAGAGCTCTTCGGCCACGACGTCGCCGGACGGCTCCGGCGTTCCTTTGAGCAAGAGCGCCGCTTTCGGCCCGAGCTCCCAGGCGGCCGCAACCTGCAGCGCAGGTTGATAAGAG
>DASWDH010000589.1:0-4597 GCA_036395495.1 Polyangiaceae bacterium | reverse complement strand
GAAGGTCGCCTTGAGCGTATTGACCTGCTCGCCGGGGACGTCGTAGGTGATCAGCGCCACGCCGTCGTCGCGGACGCGCGTCGAAAGAGCGCTCTTCGAATGCGTGCTCGTCCAGCTGGAATCGATGATCGCTTCGAGTGTCATGTCGCCTCCAGCACCGCCACGGCGCCAAGCCCTCCCGCGGCGCAGATCGAGAGAAGTCCATACTGCTGCTTTCGTTTCTTGAGCTCCCGCAGCGTCGAGACGACCATCCGCCCGCCCGTTGCAGCGAAAGGATGCCCGATGGCAACCGAGCCGCCGTTCACATTGAGCTTGGCGGGATCGATTTCCCCCACCGGCTCGCTGCGGCCCATCTTCTCCTGAGCGAACTTCTTGGAGGCGAGCGCCTTGAGATTGGAAGCGAGCTGCGCCGCGAATGCCTCGTGAATGTCGACGATGTCGATCTGAGCGAGGGAGAGCCCCGCTCGTTCGAGCGCCTTGGGGACCGCGAACACCGGGGCCATGAGCAGTTGCCAGCCGGGGTCCACCGCGGCATACGCCCACGATTTCAAATACCCGAGCGGCTGGTAGCCGAGCGCCTTGGCTTTCGATTCACGCATCACGAGAAGCGCGCTCGCCCCGTCGGTGAGCGGGGAGGAATTTCCCGCGGTGATCGTTCCGTGATGGCGATCGAAAACCGGTGGCAGCTTGGCGTAAGACTCGAGCTTGGAGTCCTTGCGCACCACGTTGTCTTCGGTGACGACGTCACCGCCGCCGCGCGGAATGACGTGCATCACCTCCGGTGCGTAGGTGCCGTCGGACCATGCGCGCGCAGCGTTGACGTGGGAACGATGCGCGATGGCATCCTGGTCCTCGCGGGTGATGCCATTTTCCTTGGCCATCTTCTCGGCTGCCTCACCCATGAGCTCTCCGGTGGTCGGCTCGCGCGAAAATCCTGGGACCGGCGGAACCAAATCCTTGCCGCTCATGTGGGAAAAAGCAGAGATCTTGGCGCCGAGCGTCTTTCCTTTTTGCGCCGCCATCAGGGCATCACGCAGCGCGCGCGACACACCGAGCGGCACGTCGCTCATGCTGTCGGCACCGCCGGCGATCACCACGTCATGGTGGCCGGCTTGGATCGCCTGCGCGGCGTCGGTCAGCGCCTGAATCGAGGTTGCGCATGCCCGCGAGACGCTGAACGCGTCCACGTCTTTGGGTAGCCCGGAGCCGAGCACCACTTCACGGCCGATGTTGAGCCAGTCGAGCGTGGGAACGACCTGACCATAAATGCAGAGGGTCACCTCGCGCGGCGCGATTTCGGCCCTTGCGAGCAGCTCCTTGACGACGGTGATGGCGAGGTCGACGGTTCGCATCTTGCGGAGCCCCGTCCCCGCCTTGGCGAACGGGGTTCTGAGCCCCGTCACGATGGCGACGCGATCGTTCGTTGACATGCGCCGCAGGGTAACCCAACTGCCGCGCCGGCGTTACCAGAAGGCACCCGGCCCGGACCAAAGAGCCGCACGCGCGTGGCGCTCTTTCAACTCGGCTTGATGGCCGGATTTCGCCAGCGGTTACGCTCCTCGTCCTGCAACCGCAAGAGCCTGCGCTGCTCTTGCGCGAGGCCCGCGTAACTCTTCGGGACGCGCATGTCTTTGGCGAACGCGTAGAGCACCTTGAGCGCCGCTTCGGCGTCGTCGGTCGCGCGGTGCGCCGTCTCGAGCGCCACGCCGAGCCGTGCGCTGACTTCTCCCAGCGACTTGCCCTTCTCGAGCTCGTGAAGCTCGCGCGCCCACACCAAGGGATCGATCCACTCGACGTTGTGGGCGAGCGAAGGAGGCAGCGCTTCGCGACCGTACCCTGCCCGTTCGAGCTCGCCGGCGATGAAGCTCCGATCGAAGGTGGCATTGTAAGCCGCCGGAACGACGCCGGTGAGCGCCGCCGCGATCTCGACGGCCACCTCGGCGAACGCCGGTTTGCCGGCGACCATCTCGTCGGTGATACCGTGCACGGCTCGCGATTCCTCGGGAATCGGGCAGCCCGGGTTGAGCAGCCAGGAGCGGCGTTCTATCACCTCTCCGGCGCGGCCGACTACGATACCGATTTCGACGATCCGATCGAGGGCACTGTCGCGACCCGTCGTCTCGACGTCGATGAGCGCGATCGGGAGTTCGACCCAACTCTGCTCGCCGTCGAAACCTTCGACGACGCCGATCGCTTGGATACGAATGAGGTGCGCGATGCCTGCGTAATGGCGCCCGGTCGGAAAGCACCCGCAGCCTTCGGCCAAACTCTTCATGTCATTTCTTGCTCGCGGGGCGGCCGGGCTCGCCGCCGCCGGCGGGAGGTTTCACCGCCGACGACGCGGGAATCGCGGCGGCGGGGCGAGTCGTCTCGGCCGCCGTCCCCGAACCGCTCGCGGTGAGCTCGATCTCGAGTTTGATCCACTCCTCGAGGTCGTCGGTCATGTCGAACTGTTTGAGATCGTACTCGCGGCCGTTGATGTAGATGGTCGGCGTGCCCGAGATGCCCACGGCATCCCCCTGCTTGCGATCGCGGTTCACGCGATCGGCCGACGCTTCGGAGTCCCAGTCGGCCTTCCACTTTGCGATATCGAGACCGACGTCCTTGGCGTACTTCTCGATGTCCCGTGGCTCGAGGGCATCTTGGTGCTCGAAGAGCGCATGGTGCATCTCCCAAAACTTGCCCTGCTTCATGGCTGCCGCGGCCGCGCGCGCCGCCGATTCACCATGCACGTGCGCCTTGAGCGGGTAGGTCTTGTAGACGAGCCGCACCCTGCCGGCATGCGCGTCGACGATCTTGTCGAGCAGCGGCGCCGCCTGACGGCAGAACGGACATTCGAAGTCGGCCCATTCGACGATCGTGATCGGGGCCGACGCCGGCCCGCGCGAAGGGGAGTCGCCGACGTCGATCGACTTGATGCGATCCGCCGAGAAACGCGCGTAAAATGCGTCTTCGGCCTGGCTGCGCGAGTGACCGGCGCGAACCTGCTTCAACAAGAGACGCGCCGCCGGAACGCACTTGGTGCATTTGCGGCCTTCCTTCACGCACTGCGCGATGTTGACCGGCTCGCTCGGGCACGGCGCCAGCAATTCCGAAACCCAAGCCGACCACTCCTTCTTCTCCCTCGGCGTGAGGGACGAGGTGTCGACTGCGGCGAGGGTCACATCGGGGTCAGACCCACCGCCGGGCGCCTGACCCGCACCCGCCGTGCTCCGGCAGGTGCTCTGGTACGTCGCGAGCGCCGCCAGAAAGAGTGGAACGATTGGCAGGGCGTGCATCGGGCGGGCAGCTTAGATCAGGTGGCGCGTATGTGCGAGCTGGGGCGAGACCCGGGCTTGACCGGCAGGCGGAGGGGTGTACCGTCCAGCCTCCGCAGCAACCATGTCCGACGAGTCACGTTCGAGCAGCGCCCCTGCGAAGGGTGAACCCCGCGTCATCGCCATCGGGGGGGGACCGGGGGGCGTCGGCAAGAGCCTTTTGACCGTCAACTTGGGGGTCTATCTCGCGCAGCTCGGGCGAAGCGTCATCGTCGCGGATGCGGACCCGACGGGTGCGGGGCTGCACACCATGGTCGGCCTCGACCCGTCACGAAAACCGGCTCCCGACGACGAGCCCAGGTCCGATCCAATCCCCACCTCGATCCCGGGCCTTCTCCTCATGCCGCCCGCACACGAAGCGGGCGAAGCACCGGCGCGCTCCGCCAAAAAAGCTCATTGGCTCGGCAAAGTGAGGGAGCTGCCCGCGGATTACGTGTTGCTGGACCTCGGCAGCGGCATTTCGCAGACCGTGCTCGACCTCTTCGCGACGTCCGACGTCGGCCTCTGCGTCACGATGCCCGAGCCGCCGGCGATCGAATCGACGTACCGTTTCTTGCGCGCGGTCTTCATTCGCCAGCTGCGTCGCTCGCTCGCCAAGGAACGCCACAAACTGCGCCTGGTCGAGCGCGCTCTGAAGGATCTGGCGCCGCTGCCCACCCCCCTCGAATTGCTGCGGGCGCTCGAGCGTTACGATCGCCCGGTCGGCGCAGCCGCCATCGCGCAGCTGGCGCGGCTGCATCCGCGGCTCGTCGTTTCGCAGACGCGCATCCGGAGCGATCTCGACCTCGGGCCCGCCATGCGGGCGCTGGCCGGGCGCTATCTCGGAATCGATTTCGATTACCTCGGCCATATCGAGCACGACGACGCGGTGTGGCTCACCGTTCGCCGCCGGCGACCGTTGCTCATCGACAGCCCCGCCTCCAAGGGGGCGCGGAATCTCGAGCGGATCGCCCGGCGCGTGCTCGCGCTGGCGACGGCCCGCGACACCCGTGCCATCGACATCCGGCCGCCTCCGCCTCCCGAAGCTTTGACGCTCTACGAAGCGCTCGGCGTTTCGCGCGGCGCATCCGACGAAGAAATCCGTCGCGCGTCCAAGCGCCAGCGGGACATCTTCACCGAAGACAGCCTACCTCTCACGTCCCTCGTGTGGGGTGACGAGCTTGCCCGCGAACAGGCGCGCATCGAAGAGGCACACGATACCCTGCTCGACGCCGTCCGGCGCCGCGCCTACGACTTGTCGACCTTCCCCGAGGAAGTCGCTGTCGCCGAGCCGGAGCAGG
>DASWDH010000588.1:0-4000 GCA_036395495.1 Polyangiaceae bacterium | reverse complement strand
GCGGTCACACCCTGCACGTTCGGGAGGTTTACGTGGACTGCGATGCGGACACGCTGCTGGTGCTGGTGGACCCTGTAGGTCCGACCTGTCACACGGGGCAGCCGAGCTGCTTTTTCCGACGCCTCGACGGGACCGCTGGCGGGCCGGAGGCCGCGCCGAGTACCACTCCACTCGTTCGCGAAGAAGCCGTTCCGGCGGCCGCTTTTCTGGCTCATCTCGAGGCGGAAATCACGAAAAGACGCGAAAGCACGGCGGACCGGAGCTACACGAAGAGTCTGCTCGAGGCCGGGGTAGGCCACATTGGCGACAAGGTGCGCGAGGAAGCCGATGAGTTCGCTCGGGCCCTCGTCGGGGAGAGCGCCGAACGAGTTGTCAGCGAGGCGGCAGACGTCGTGTATCATCTGCTCGTCGGCTTGGCTTCGCGCGGCGCGTCGTTTCGTGGCGTTCTCGAGGTACTCGCGAACCGGGCGGGGACGAGCGGACATGCGGAAAAGGCGGCGCGCGGCGCGAGGGGTTAGTGGCAAGGGGTTGGGGAAAAGGGGGAAGCCGCCGTTTGTTGAGGGTGCCGCCTGGCCGTCGCCCACGATGCCGATCCCTAACCCCTCCAAAATATTCGATGTCTGGATGAAAGCCGGCTAAAATCGCCGCCGGACCGGCCCCACTGGAGCCACCTCCCCATGCCCACCAAAATTCTCGTCTTCGAGAGTGACGCCGCATTCGCGGGTGAGCTCCGGACCGAGCTGACCCGCCTCGGGCTCGTCGCGCAGGTCGTCGACGACGGCACCGCAGGGCTCATGGCTGCGGCCTCGGAAAAACCCGATCTCATTCTCTTGTCGATCGAGCTGCCGCGCATGAACGGCTTTTCGGTTTGCAACAAGCTGAAGAAAGATCCGGCGCTCAAAGACGTTCCGCTCATCATCATGTCGAGCGAATCGAGCGATGAAACGTTCGAACAACACCGAAAGCTTCGCACGCGCGCCGAAGACTACGTGCACAAGCCGATCGCCTTTGGCGACTTGCTCGAGCACATGCGCCCCTACGTCGACATCGAAAATGGCGCCGGTCCGGTCAGCGGGACGGACGACGCACCGATCATCATCGAAGATGGCGACTTGACCGAGTCGAGCGCCAACGGCGCGGCATCCGATGGACCGCCGTCGGGCGGGGTCGATGCCGAAGTCGAGGCATTCGCCAACACGGCTTTCGATCGGCTGCTCGAAAGCGAACCACCCGGCGGGCGACATAGCGAGTCGCCGAGAGCTGGCGAGGCGGCGCGCCGAAGCTCGCGCGCTCCGCGACCTCCGCCCGTTCCCAGACTGGGCTCGACTCCGCCGCGGCCCACGACCGATGCCGAAGTGGAGCGGCTGCGCACCGACTTGGAGCGTCAAAAAACGGATCTCGCGCGCATGGAGCGCGAGCTCTCCGGGGCTCGCTCCGAGGTGCAGCGACTGGAGGAAGCGGCGCGACGCGAAAGGGGCGCGAACGAACAGGTCGTGCGCCTGCAGCGCGACCTCGACGAGCTCCGGCTCAAGGCGGCCTCGGGTGGGAAAGTGGGGGGCGTCTCCAGCCGCGAGTTTCTGGATTTGCGCGAAGCCCTCAACAGGAAGGACAAGGAGATTCTCAGTCTGCGGGACCAGGTTACCCGCAAGGAGAAGGAGCTGCTCGACGCGAGCGATACCGCCCTCGCGCTCGAGCGGGAAAAGGCTGACTTCGAAGACAGGATTGGAGCCCTCGAGAAGGACCTTCAGAACGCCAAGGCGCTGGCCGAAAGCGCCAAGGCGGACAAGGAGCAAGCCGCCAAGCGCGCGGAAGACTTCAAGCTGCGAGGGGAGAAGCTCAGAGCCGACCTCGAGGCCAAGACTGCCGAGCTGAAATCCCACCAGAAGCGCCACGAAGACGACATGGCCGCGGCGCTGAACGAAGTGCGGCAGACCGAACAGCGAGCTCGCGAAGACGAAGTCACCAAGCTCAGAGAGGCGGCGGACAGAGAGAGGGCGTCGGCCGTCGCGGCCCGCGAAAAGGAGCTCGGACAGGAGCACGACCGGCGTCTGGCTGCGGTCTATCACTCCAACGAAGAGCAACAGAACCGGCTGAAAGGCGAGCTGACGAAGGCCGCCGAAGAAGCGGAGACTCTGCGGACGCGCCTGGCGGAGCGGGAGCGAGAGTCCGCCGAACAGCGGCAGAAGGAGCTCGAGGCGCAGAAAGTCGAGCTCGAAGAGAAGCACGCCGAGCAGGTGCATGTCTTCGAGACGCAGTCCGCTGAACTGAAAACCGAGCTCGCGACGCGCACCGAGGAGCGCGAGGTGACGGCACGCGAGCTCGCTCAGAAAAAGGAGAGTCTCGGCAAGCTCGAAGCCGAGCTCAACGACGCCATGGCCGAGCTATCGACCACCAAGGAAAAGCTGGCGGAGCAGACGCGCAAACTCGAGGCGGCCACGCATAAATGGGAGCAAAACAAGGCGTCCCTCGAGCACGCCAAAGACGCGCTCGCCGCCGCCGTCTCGCAGATCGAAGAAGTCGAAGCGCGCGCCCTCGAATAAAAAGCGGTGGGTAGCTAACGCCGGACGAGATCGCCCCGGAATGGCTCGGGGAAGAGTTCGCGAAGATGCTTGAGGACGCGAGGCGTCTCGTCGCCGGCGACGGCGAGGCCGATGGGCAGATCTTCGGCGAACTCGGAGAGCGTTTGGCGGCAGAGTCCGCAGGGAGCACCCGGCTCGGGACCTTCCGTCACGACGACGAGCGCCACGGGGATACGAGTGCCGGCGGCGATGAGCTGGGCGATCGCGCTTCGCTCCGCACAGAGGGCGAGGCCGTAGCTCGCATTTTCGACATTGCAGCCGGCGAAGATATTTCCGTCGGGTGCGAGCACGGCCGCCCCGACTCGATAGTTCGAGTAGGGCGCGTAGGCTTTTTCCCGAGCGCTCGAGGCGGCCAGCGTGAGAGCCTGCCAAGGGACATCGTTCATGCAGACAGCTCGTTGCCGACCAGCGCGGTTAGCCGTGAGAGGAGGGCCACGAAGGGAGCCGACGTTTGGCGCGCGATCTCCTGGACCTCGTAGTGATCGAGCGGCCGAAGCGAGATGCCAGCTGCCAAATTGGTGACGCACGAGATCGCGCACACCGCGACGCCGAGCTGACGCAGCGCAATGACCTCCAGCACCGTGCTCATGCCGACGGCGTCCGCACCCAGCACGCGCAACATGCGAATTTCGGCGGGCGTTTCGTAATTCGGGCCGATCACGCCCGCGTACACGCCTTCTTTCAGCAAGACGTTCGTTTCGCGTGCCGCCGTGTGGGCGAGCTCGCGCAAGCGGGGATCATACGCGTTTCCCATGTCGGGAAACTGCAAGCCCGCCTGCTCGTCGGCGCGTCCGATGAGCGGATTGTGCCCCGTCAAGTTCAGATGGTCGGTGATGAGCATTCGATCGCCGGCACCGAGGTGCGGCGCGATACCTCCGGCTGCATTCGTGAGCAGGACCGCCCGGCACCCCAGGCGCGCAAGCAGACGAACTCCGAACACCACCTGCCCCGCACCGTAACCTTCGTACAGGTGCACCCGCCCCTGTAGGCAAGCCACGCCAATTCCATCGAGGTGCCCGAAACGAAGGTTACCCGCGTGCCCGGGGACGCCGGGCGCGGACATGCCCGGCAAATCCACATAAGGAATGCTCGTTTCCAGCTGGTCTCCGAACGCACCGAGCCCCGAGCCCAACACCACGCCTACCGTCGGCTTGACGCCCGCCCGTGGCGAGAGGCTCGCGGCCAAGGACGCGAGATGGGCGTCGGATGTAGGCATTCGCCCGAAGTTACCCGATTTGCCGGATACCCGGGCAGTTCTTGGACAGGGCTGCAGCGAATTTTCGTGAATGCGCGCGCGAGCCTCGGCATCGAACCCGATGAGTGGACGCCACCGCTGTCAATGGCCTTTTGGCCGGGCACCCGCCGCGCGGTCGGGCTAGCCTTTACGCCGTGCTTGATCCCGACGAAATGCTGGCTCGGTG
>DASWDH010000587.1:0-16548 GCA_036395495.1 Polyangiaceae bacterium | reverse complement strand
GCTCGCCCGCCTGCTGTGCCCCATCCTTCCTTCGCTGGTGCTCGTCGACGCCTATCTCTTGTCGCTTCCCGAGGGTTCTCTGGTATCGAAGCTCCGCTTGGCGTTTGCCTGCGGGGGCGAAGTCATTCTTTTCGTCATGCGCGGTCCTGCGGCAGCGCGCGTTCTTCCCGATCGCCTGGCGCTCATCGAAGCGGCGAGGCCGGTGCTGGCGACGGCAAAGCGGGTCGCGACCATCGACGTCGGTTGGGTCGGTGCCGCGACGCCCGCGGACATCATCGATCTCGCGGGGGCAACCGACCCGGAGATAGCGGCGTTGCCCGGCGGACACACGTCCAAAGCCATCTCCGGCACCTTTTTGATGCAACGCCAACCCGAGTACTTCGTCTTACAGCTTGCATCAGGCAGCGACCCGTCAGCCGAAGTGCCGAGTTATGCCCGTGCCGCCGAACGGCGGCTCACCGCCGATCCTTCTATCGCTCGCGCTTATGAAAGTATCTGGCAAAGCCCCGCGGATTTACCCATCCGGTACGTTGTTTTGTCTACCCGCAGCGACGCGTCCGCCCCCGGCGGTCGCCACTAACATTACTGCGTCAGATCCTCGCTACCAGATCGTTTCATCGGAGTAGCCATAAGCCCACTAAACTACTGACCGGACAGGCGGAACCCGGCCAGCGGCGAAGCTGCAGAGGCGAGGCCTGACGGCTTTTCCAGTCTAGTGGCCCAACTCCGACGGCCTCGCCGTAATTTACCTGGCCGACACGCGGCAATTGCCGATCGTGATCTGTCATAGGCAAGATCTGACGCAGTAATGCTAACGTCCACGGACCGAGCTGGCGATTAACGATCATTCATCAATTGCTACGAAGATTTCGGCGCGCACTTGCAGCGACCGATCGATCGCCGGGCCCATGGGACCGAGCTTCGAGCGTGGAACTCGAGATTCGCGAATGTCACATGCGAAAATCACAGAACGGAAATCGAATGGTTCGGGGGGTTGCGCTTTTTTCGATCAAGTTTTACTGGAAAGCAATCCATGCAGACCGCTTATACCTGGCAGGATGATCCGTTGCTCGCCCCCCACGAGCTGCGCGACGAGCCGACCACCCAGTGGCCCTGGCTCAAGAGCGCGACGTTCGACGTTTTGATGCTCGTTGCAAGCGTCGTGATCGTGCCCGCGGTATTGATTGCCGTTTGGCTCGGCGCCTCTTCGGCGAGCATCAACCTCGGCGTGACGGCGATCGTGGGCGGTCCGCACGTATTCGGCACGTTCACGGCGACGTTCGCCGACCGGAGCTTCCGAAAGCGCCATCCCTGGCTCATTGCTTCGTCGCTGCTGATACCGGCCGGCGTCGTGTGGCTCTCCATTCATCATTTTCAAGCGCTGATGTCGGCTTTCATCATGGCAGCGTCCCTTCACGTGCTGCACCAGTGCGCCTACCTGACCGACTGCTATCGCACGAAGGCCGGCTTCAGAGAGCGGCCGTGGGCGCGGCTGGTCGACTACGGCCTGCTCTTCACGTCGATTTACCCCATCGCCCTCTACAAGATCGTGCACGGCACGTTCTACCTGGGCGACGTCGCCATCATCATTCCCTCGGTTTTCATGCACATGCAGACGGTCTATCTCGAGTGGATCGCCTTCTCCGCCTTCCTCGGGCTGTGGATTTACAAGACCATGCTCGAGCAGCGCGAAGGGACGCTCAATGGTCCGAAGACGCTCCTCGTCGGCGTCACGGTTTTCTTCGCTTTCCTGGTGCCCGGAACGGCTGGCCAGACCCGGCTCGAGCTCGCGTTCCAATCGATGAACGCATGGCATTCGTTTCAGTATCTCGGCCTGGTCTGGCTCATCAACACGATGCGGCACGAGCGCGGGCAGCTCACCAACAAGTTCGTCGCGCGCTTGTCCGGACCGAAGGGCGCGAAATGGTTTTACGCATGGAACGTCGCCGTCACGTTGGTGCTGCTCGTCGTGGTCAAAGGCGTGGTCACGTGGGACCCTCTGCGATTGGCGGCTGATCAGTACTATTACATGCTGATTCTCTCGCCCCTGCTCATCCACTATTACTTCGACACGTTCGTGTTCCTCACGTCCGTCGCCGATCTGGTACCCTCTTTCGCGAAGGCGCGAACGGCGCTCGAAACCGCCTGAGGCGGCGAATCACTCGACGCGGGGCGTTCGGTCAGCTCTTGCCGGAGGCGAATCCCGAGATCGTGGGGACCTGACGCGGCGCGGGCAAGAGCTCGGCGATGGCTTCGCGCATGGCGCGGGCGTCCCGATAGCGACCCTGGGGAAGGGGAGCCATCGCGCGATTGATCACCGGCCGCCACTCCGGCGGAATTCGCGCGCTCGGCCCCTTGCCGCCATGGGGGCCCTCGACGGGCGTGAAAGGGGCGGAGACTTCGAAGCTGCCGCTCACCGTCGTCGGCGGCGGCGTTCCGGTGAAACATTCGTAGATGACGGCGCCGGCGGCATAAAGGTCGCTGCGCGCATCGATCTCGCCGCCCTGCTCCTGCTCGGGAGACATGTACCCCGGCGTACCGAGGGGGGCGCCCATGTTGGTGAGTCGCGTTTCGGCCCACTCGACGCGTGCGATGCCGAAGTCGAGGAGCTTGACTTGGGCCGGACCTTGGCCGTCGCTCGGCGACACCAGAAAGATGTTGCTTGGCTTGACATCGCGATGAATCACGCCGGCCGCATGCACCGCACCGAGCGCGTCGCACACCTGCATCATGACCGACGCGATTTCATCCGCGGGCAAGGGGCCGGCGCGCCGCAAACGTGTGGCGAGCGACTCGCCGTCCAGCTGCTCCATCACGAGGTAGGCCGTTCCATCCGGGAGGTGGTCATGCTCGAACACCTCCACCACGTTGGGGTGCCACGTCAGGCCGAGGGCCTCCGCTTCGCGGCGCAATCGATCGGAGGCGACCGTGTCGTGCGCGACCGCGGCTCGCAGAAGCTTGAGCGCGACCGGCGCGTTATCCGCCAAACGCGTCGCTTGGTGGATCACGCCGCTGGCGCCGGCGCCGAGCTTGCGACCGAGCCGGTATTTGCCGGCCACCACCGATCCTTCGAAGAAGCCGACGGCCGCTCGCTCGCGCTGCTCTTTCAGCGCGACGCTCCGTTCGAGGGCTCGGATGCGGCTCATCTGCGCATGGGACTCCGCCCGTCGCTGCTGACCCGCTTGCCGCGTGGCCGCGATGGCACCGGCCACGATCCCTGCGCCGGTGACCAGCGAAGCTCCCACGAGCCCGCGCTCGACGAGCAAAGCGGGGCTCGCGACCGCAGCCGCACATCCCACGGCGACCAAGACGGTGCGACGCGTATTGGGCACGTCCCACGCGAGAATATATTCTTCGGCGATGCTACCCGTTCGAGCGGCGGCCGCCGAATTAGGCGGAGCCGGAAGGATCTGCACGGTCCCGGGGCCGAAGCCGAACATGGCCGGCACGCCGACGAGCTCGGCCGAGCGAGCGAGTGCGCACAGACCATCGCGTTCGAGCGCCGGATCGTGCGAGAGAATGACGCGGCCGCGCCAGTATCCCGGCCGCGCGGTCACCGTTTCCCAACGCGACGTCTTGAGCTCCTCTCCTCCCAACGCATCGAGCTGACAGAGAGCGCCCTCGGGATCGACGGTGCCGCGCAAAACGCGCGTCCACACGCCGAGATTTTCCGGATCGATGACGCTGATCCACGTGTCGCGGATCGTCTCCCGACCGAAACGCGCAGCGAACGCGACGAGTGCTTTGTGCCAGGTGGCGACCGGAATCGGCCGCGTCTCGTCTTCCAAGTACTCGGCGTCGATGCGGATCTCCCGCACGAGCGCATCGGCGGTGGCTCGATCGCGCGTCTTTCGAAGCCACAGCGCGAGCGCCTTGATGCGCGAGGCTGTGGTATCGCCGGGAGGATACGTAAGATGCGCCATGGCGATGGCCTGAGGCCTCCGATTTAGGTTACCGGTTTTTTCTCGCCCGTGCCCGGTGATTGTGCAGTGGTCACGACGTCGGAGGCCCCCCCTGGGCCCTGACAACGAGCCCCGGAGGCAGTAGTGTTAGGTCATGAGTCGCCGCATGATCTTTCGGCTTGCCATGGGCGCCGGAGTGACCACGGCGTTTGTCGCACCGCCGAATGGGGCCGGCGCCGATCCGCTGGCGGGCATCGGCGGCGAAGCCGTTGATCTCACCGCCGACAAGCTCGAAGTCGACGTCCCAGCGGGCACGGCCGTACTCACCGGTCACGTCACGCTCGTGCGTGGCTCGCTGCGCGTCGATTGCCCGCGCGTCGACGTTCGCTACGACGAAGCTCCGCGCGTCACTTGGGCGAAAGGCTCGGGCGGCGTCACTGCCGACATTCGCGGGGTCCACGCCGAAGCGCCCGAGGTGGAGCTCGACCTCGCCCGTCACGTCCTCGAGCTGCGTGGTGGCGTACGCCTCACACGGGGCCAAGGCTGGCTCAACGCCGACAAGGCGACCATCGAGATCGCGTCCGCGAAAGTCACGCTCAAGGACGTCAAGGGCTCTCTACCGGTCGCGCTGCCCAAACCCTGATTTCAGCGCAGAAATGAGGCTCGAGGCTCGCGATGTGGTCGTCACCGTCGCGAAGACAGAGGTCGTGCGCGGCGTCAGCCTCGCGGTTTCGGAGCGGGAAGTCCTCGGCGTCCTCGGGCCGAGCGGGGCAGGCAAGACGACCCTTTTTCGCGCCCTGGTCGGCGAAGTCTTTCCCACGTCCGGTCGCGTCGAGCTCGAAGGGGAGGACGTTTCGCGCGAGCCGCTCTGGCGCAGGGTGCGGCGCGGCGTGGGTTACGTTCCGCAGACCCCCAGTGTGCTCTGGGACCTCACGGTGGAGCAGAACCTCGCCACGTTCGAGCGGCTCGCGCGTGCCTCCGATCCGCGCGGCGCGCGGGCCTGGGCGGCAGAAGTCGAGCTCGACGAGCGCCTCACGGTCCGCGCTGGGGCGCTTTCGGGCGGCGAGCGCCGCCGACTCGAGCTCGCGCGCGCGTTGATCGCCGAACCCAAGGTCCTGATCTGCGACGAACCCTTTGCCGGCATCGATCCCGCTGGTGCGGAGAGGCTCGGGCGGCTTTTGCGCCGGCGCGCGGACGCGGGTACCGCCGTCATGCTCGCCGATCATCACGTGGCCGAAGCTCTCCACGTCTGCGATCGCGCCTTGCTCCTGGTCGACGGTAAAGTCGAGGCTGCCGGTGCGCCAGAGGTCTTCCGCGAGCACCCGCTCGTCGTCGGGCGCTATCTCGGCTCCTGGTCGCGCACCCTGCCGCCGACACCGGGATCACGTGCACGTGGCCGGTAAGCGGGAAAAATCCTTTCGCGCGCAGGAGGGACGGACCCGAGGCGCGTCGGGTCCACTCAGCCCGCAATACCATCCAAAATTTTTATTCGCATTCAATCGTTGAACCGTACCGAGGAACACCTACAATGGCCTCCTTTGGGAGGACGGGCCTTCGATTGGCACGATTCCGCAGATTCTCTTCGACACGAATGGTAAAGTGATGGCGAGCGCCCGGAACGGGAATTGAATGCAGGAGAAATCGACCGACCCGTTGAGGGCGCGCCAATGATTGCCTAGCTATGGAAATCAAGCAGCAAATCAAGCTGAGCCAGCAGCTGGTCATGACGCCGCAGCTGCAGCAGGCCATTCGGTTGCTGCAGCTTTCGCGCCTGGAGCTCATCGACGAAATTCGGAAGGAGCTCGACGCGAATCCGGTGCTGGCGGATGACGAAATCGATCCCCGCCCTCGCGACAACACCGACCGATCGAGCCCCAGCCCGCTGAGCTCCGAGCGCCCCGTCGAGGAACGCATCGGTGAAACCGAGCGTCTCGAGCGCGACGTCGACATGACCCAGCGCGCCCAGGAAAAAAAGGTCCAGGAGGTCGACTGGGAACAGTTTCTGGAAAACCGCACGCTGCAAGCGCCCCTGCCGTCGACCCGTGGCGGCTTCGACGACCTGCCCCCCATCGAACAAAATCTCACCCGTCCGGCCAACCTGCAGGAACACCTCATGTGGCAACTGCAGATGAGTGATTTCAGCCAGGAGGAACGCCATTTCGCCGAGTTCGTCATCGGCAACCTCGACGAAAAGGGTTACCTCGACCTCAAAGGCATCGAGAGAGACGACGGAACGCGAACGCCGGATCTGACGATCGAGGACTTGGCGCGCGAATCGGGCCTCGACCCGGAGGACGCACCCGATGTCCTTCGCATCATGCAAGAGTTCGACCCGCTGGGCGTCTGCTCGCGAAACCTGCAGGAGTGTCTGCGTGTGCAGGCCGAGGCGTTCGGCTTCGACGAGCTCGAGACCGCGATCATCGACCGCCATCTGCACAACCTGGAGAAGCACAACTACCAGGCCATTGCCCGCGACCTCAAGGTTCCGGTCGAGGACATCTACGAGGCCGCGCAGGAAATCCAGAAGCTCGAAAGCCGCCCGGCTCGCAACTTCACGGATACCGACGACAAAACCATCGCGATTACGCCCGACGTCTACGTCATCAAGGATAGCGACCGGTTCGTCGTGCTCGACAATGACCGGGGGGTTCAGCGTCTGTACATCAACGAAACGCTGACCAAGCAGATGCTGCGCGACCCCCACGCCAAGGAGTTCATCGGGGAAAAGCTGCGCAACGCGCAATGGCTCATCCGGGCCATCGAGCAGCGGCGCAAGACCATCATCCGGGTCACCGAGTGCATCGTCGAGAAGCAGCGGGAGTTCTTCGAAAAGGGCGTCGCCTACCTCCGCCCGATGATTTTGCGCGACGTCGCGGAGACAGTCGGCATGCACGAGTCGACGATCTCGCGCGTCACCACCAACAAGTACGTTCACACACCGCAGGGCCTGTTCGAACTCAAGTATTTCTTCAATTCGTCGATACGACGAGTAGCTGACGAGGACATTGCCTCCGAGAGCGTCAAGCAGGCCATCAAGAAAATCATCGAGGAAGAAGACAAATCGAACCCCTACAGCGACCAAGCCATCGTCGAAATGCTCGAGAAAAAGGAGGGTATCCAGATCGCAAGGCGCACGGTCGCAAAATACCGCGAAATGCTGGGCATACTGGCCTCTTCCAAGCGAAAGAAGCTATTCTGATCGAGCTTGAAGGAGCCCAAGACGGGCAAAAGGAAACGTGCAGAGGTCAGTCGCGTATTCTTCAGACACACACCGCAAGCTTTTGGGGCCCTTGCCCCAAGGCGGGGGAAAGTCCTCGGCTCCGCAAACGGGGGCGAGGTGGGGGTGGTCTTCTATCAACAAGACGATCGGAACGGCGAACAGCCTGAGCGTTCGTCGTCCCGGAGGCCGGCAAGGAGGCAGCATGAACATCGCGATTACGTTCCGTCACATCGCGCCGAGCGAACCCGTCAAGAACTACGCACAGGAGAAGATCGCGAAGCTGCAAAAATTTCTTCGTCAGCCCATGCAAGTCAACGTCATCCTCGACATGGAACGAATCGAGCACGTGGTCGAGGTGAGAGTCTCGTCGGGATCGGATCATTACCATGGCCGTGAGCAGAGCGAAGACATGTACGCTTCGATCGACATGGTCGTGGACAAGCTCGAGCGCCAAATCTGCGGTGGCAAAGCTGCCAACGTGGCCCGCAAGCGCGGCGCGCCGAGCGCCGGCCAGTTCGCTGCCGCGGCCGAGGTGGTGGTACTACCGGCGTCTGTGGGGCAGAAGGCAGAGAACGAGGAGTAGCCCCGAAACTATCAAGGTTTTCTTTCGTCCAATCCATTGGGTGGGGGTCGCACCGAGGGCAAACGCCCATGATTCTGACTGACATCCTATCTTGTGATCGAGTGAGGGTCGCCGTCCGCGCAGACGTACAGACCAAAGACGATGCCCTGCGCGCGCTCGCCGAACTGCTCGCCTCCGGCTTGGCCTCACCAGGCAAGGCCGACTTTTACCGTGTGCTCGGCGAGCGCGAAGCCCTGCAATCGACGGGCATCGGCGACGGCGTCGCGATTCCCCACGGTGCCCTCGAGAACTTGGGTGGCCAGCTGGCCGCTCTGCTGATCTGTCCCGCGGGGGTCCCGTTCGACGCTATCGACGCAGCCCCCGTTTTCATCCTCTTTGCTGTCGTCGGCCCCAAGCGCGCCACCGGAGAACACCTGAAAACGCTGGCCCGGATCTCACGCCTTTTGAGGGATCGAGCGTTTCGTGAGAAGCTCCTTGCGTCAGCCGACCGGAACCAGGCCTACGGCCTGATACGCTCGGCGGAAGAAGGTCGCGCGGCCTGAGCACCCCACGAGCGCTCAGGCCCCGACATGCTAGAGGGGAAGAGCCGTGCAAGATTCGGAGGTACCGGGGCGCTCTACGATCAGTGCGGGCGAGCTGCTCGAGGACAGAGGGCTGTCGATCGAGCTCCGTCTCGTTGGCGGTGGTAGCGGCCTGCCGCGCCGAATCTCCCACACCCGGATCCAGAAGTCAGGACTCGCCCTCGCCGGCCACTACCACGGCGTCGTTCCCACGCGCATTCAGATCTTGGGAGAGACCGAGCTTTCGTACTTCAACCGCCTGGATGTCGAGCAGCAAGCGGAGGCGGCCCGCGGCTACTTCGGATTGCAACTGTCGTGCGTGATCATCACGCGCGGTGTGCAGCCGCCATCCGAGCTGGTGCGCTGGGCGAACGAAACCGAAACGCCGCTGCTCGTCTCCAAGGAGCGTTCCAGCCGGACGATCACCGCCATTCACGCGCTGCTCGATGACCGTCTTGCCCCCCGCACGACGCTGCATGGCGTGCTCGTCGACGTCTTCGGTGTCGGCCTCTTGCTCACGGGGTCGAGCTCGATTGGCAAGAGCGAATGCGCGCTCGACCTCGTCCTGCGCGGTCACCGTCTGGTGGCCGACGACGTCGTGGAATGCGATTACCGTCCGCCGGGGATGGTCTTTGGCCAGCCCGCCGATCTGCTCCGCTACCACATCGAGGTGCGCGGGCTCGGAGTTCTGAACATCAAGGATCTCTTCGGCGTCACCTCGGTGCGTGAGCGCAAACGTATCGACATCGTAGTCAAATTGGTCGAATGGTCCGCCGACGCACAATTCGACCGGATGGGGGTAGACGACCACTTTCACAAAATCCTGGGCGTATCCATCCGGGAGCTGGTGATTCCCGTGCGGCCCGGGCGTAACATGGGCTCCATCCTAGAGATTGCGGCAAGAAACCAGCTCCTTCGGGATGCTGGCCATCACGGCGCGCGGGAGTTCTTTCAGCGCATCGAAGGGGCTCTGCTGTCACCGAACCCCATCGCCGAGCCTGAATCGATGACACCGCCCGCGGTGCGGCCGCGGACCGAGGGGAATCGAAAATGACCGCGCCTGCGCGCGGCTTTCTCGTCGTCGTGACGGGGCTGTCGGGCGCCGGGAAGTCGACCGCGCTGCGGGCACTCGAGGACCTCGGATTCTTCTGCGTAGACAATCTGCCGACCACCGTATTGTCCGAAACGCTGGCCGCGTGTGATGCCGGAGGGATGAGCTTGGTTGCGCTCGGCATCGATGTGCGCGTGCGCAGATTCTTGGGCGATGTAGGCGCGCGCCTCGACGCGCTGGCCGCGTCGGCGGCGCGTGAGATCGCCCTGCTTTTTCTGGATGCATCCGACGAAGCGCTGCTCCGCCGTTTCAGCGAGACGCGCCGCCCCCATCCGCTCTCCACGGTGCCCGAGACGGGTTCCGAGCGGGGCGCTCTGGCGGTGCTCGATGGCGTGCGCCTCGAGCGGGATCACCTTTCGCCACTGCGCGCACGAGCCACGCACGTGATCGACACGACGACGCTCTCGATTCACGAGCTGCGCCGGCGCATCGTTTCGAGCTTCGGCCCCGGTGCCGGAGAAGTGCCCCGGATGAGCATTCGTTTCGTGTCGTTCGGTTTCAAGTTCGGCGCACCGGTCGACGCCGATCTCATGCTCGACGTGCGTTTTCTCGACAACCCGAATTTCGTGAACGAGCTGCGGCACCTACCGGGGACCGATCCAGCGATCGTTTCGTACGTCCTCGAGCGCGAAGAGACCCAGCAGTTCGTTTCCAGGGCCAGGGAGCTCCTCGCGTTCACGCTCCCGCGCTACGAGCGGGAAGGGAAGGCTTACCTTACCGTCGCGATCGGTTGTACGGGTGGGCGCCACCGCTCGGTCGTCTTGGCCGACCATCTGGCGAAAGAGCTGACGGGTGCCACGGGTCTCGCCATCGCGGTCGTGCATCGAGATCTCGGACGCCATCAACCTGAACGCGTTCCCGACCCAGATCTGCTGGGGGGCGGCGGTCCCCGAGGGGGCAGGGGGACGCCATGACCGAAGATCCGAGAAACGTGAACCAGGTCGATTCGGAAGCAGCGGGGCGGTTCGAGATCGTCAACAACCTCGGTCTGCACGCCCGTGCGGCAACCAAGCTGGTCCAGCTCGCGAGTCGCTTCGCTTGTGACATCGAGATCTCTCGGGACGGGCAAAAGGCGAATGCCAAGAGCGTGATGGGCGTCCTGCTCCTGTGCGGCGCCAAGGGCACGATCGTCGAGGTGACCGCACGCGGGCCGTCGGCGGAAGATGCGGTGCAAGCCATCGGCCGTCTGATAGCCTCCAAGTTCGGAGAGTCCGCATGATCGGGGCGAAGGGTAGGCGAGGTAGCGGCACGATGCCCGTCATGGGCACGAGCAGCGTGCCGCCGAGCAGCACCGAGCGGCGTCCGATCATCTTGAAGGGGATCGCTGGATCGCACGGGCTCGCCATCGGCCCGAGCATCATCGTCGGAGCGGTCGCCCAGTCCTTCGTTCGGCGCACGGTCAAGCCGCACGAGGTCGATGTCGAGATCGCCCGCTTCGCCGACGCCGTCGCCCGCGCGCAAGAGAGCATCCGACAGGTGGTCGAGCGCGTGAAGAGCGGACACGCGCGCGCCGAGACATCGATTCTGGAGGCCTACGTGCAGATGCTCGGCGACGAGCTCGTCGCCGAGGGGGTCGAGCGCAACATCCGCATCAACCGTCAAAACGCGGAGTGGGCGGTTTCGAACGCGATCCAGGAGCTGTGCGATCGATTTCAAGACATGGAGGATCCCTACCTCACGGAGCGCCGCCACGATGTCGCGTTCGTGGGGGAGCGGATCCTGCGCGCCCTATCGGGCTCCGACAAGGTTGCCTCCCTTCCCAAGCTCGCGCGCCCGAGCGTCGTGCTCGCGCACGACCTTTCGCCGGCCGACACCGCCGCACTCGTCAAAGAGTCGGTGGTCGCAATCATCACCGAGGTGGGCACTCGCACCAGCCACACCTCGATCATGGCCCGCGCGCTCGAGATCCCGGCGGTGGTAGGCGTAGCCGACGCGCTCGGCCGCATCGGCCAGAACGACATCGTGATCGTCGATGGCTTTCGCGGCGAGGTGACGGTCGCGCCGACGGCAGAGATGATCGGCGAAGCGGAGGAGCGCTCCAAGCGACACAACGCGCTGGTGCGGCACCTGCGCGAGGATCGCGACCGGCAAACGACGACCGCCGACGGCGTGCCCGTTCACCTGCGAGCCAACATCGAGTTTCCCGCCGAAGCTCTTCTGGCAGTCGATCACGGTTCAGAGGGCATCGGCCTTTATCGGACCGAGTTTCTGTACGTGGATCGCGCATCACCACCCCCCGAGGACGAGCAATACGAGCTTTATCGCGCGGTCATCGAAACCGTCCACCCGCGCCCGGCCACGCTGCGCACCTTCGATATCGGGGGGGACAAGTTCGTGTCCACGTTCCAGGTGCCGCCGGAAATGAACCCCGCGCTCGGGCTGCGTGCGGTGCGGCTGGCGCTCTCGCGGCCGGACGTCTTTTTGGATCAGCTGCGCGCGATGGTGCGGGCCTCGGCCCACGGCGACATGCGGATCATGATTCCGATGATCGCGAGTCTTCGCGAATACGAGGAGGTGCGAAGGTTGCTCGGCGTGGCGATGCGCGAGGTCGAGGCCCGCGGGCAGAAGCATGCGTCCAACATCCCCCTGGGCGTCATGATCGAGGTACCGGGAGCGGCCGTCATGGCCGATCTATTCGCGCGCGAGGCCGATTTCTTGAGCCTCGGCACCAACGATCTCGTTCAATACGCACTCGCCATCGATCGCACGAGCCGCTCGCTCGCCTACCTCGCGTCTCCTTTCGATCCGTCGATTCTGCGGCTGATCGTGACGGTCGTGACCGCCGCCGAGCGGTACAATCGACCGCTGTCGGTGTGCGGGGCGATGGCATCCGATCCGCTCGCGGCCGTTCTTCTGGTGGGGCTCGGCTTGCGCGAGCTCTCCATGGAAGCCGCCGCCATTCCCGAGGTCAAAGAGGCACTGCATCGGGTGGCCCTCGCCGAGGCGGTCGCCGTGGCCGAAGAAGCCCTCGCCCAGGAGAGTGCAGAAGACGTCGAGCGCGCCCTCGCCGCCGCGTTCGCACCGCGCCTCTTCGACCTGCTGGCCGACGTCGTCGCCGAAACGGCGAGCTAGATACTGGAGATTCCGAACCGCCAGGACGCCAGGCTCGCCAGGGTGTTGGGTTCGGCTGGCGCAGACCGACACGTAGCGTGTCGTGCTCGTTGGTTCAAACGAATGGCTGACTGGCTCGAAAGCACACCCATTTGCCTGCAGTGATTGCCTATTCCACAAGCCTTTGGCGTCCCTGGCGTCCTGTGGCGGTTCGCTCTGACCGCGCAAAGGGCATTCAGTCGGCGGGGCCGGCGTCGGTGGGGCGGCCGAGGCGAGGGGGGGTTGCGTCGACGACGCCGATGAACGTGATGTGCGGCTCGTCTTCGGCGCATGCGATGGCCAACATCGCGACGATGGCCGTCAGACCAACCGCGATGAGCACGTTGCGGATGGCCACGGTCCGACCTTACTTGCGGCGATCGATTCTGAGCGAGAGAAAAGCAAGGAATCCACCGACAAGGCTGGCCACGAAGAGAATGGGGCTCCACGCGGCCCACGCGATGTCGCGGGCCTCATCGCGCACGATGACGTCGATGAGTCGAATCGCCAGTGCGCCGACGCCGGAGGCCGCAATGCTCGCCATCGTCACGCGACGCATGCCGTCGGCGAGCTGCACGGCGCGCACGCTGTTTCCCCAACCGCGCGCCAGCTGCCGGATCCACAAGATGAGGGGCGTAAGCGTCGCGGCGAGGGAGCCCATCGTGATGAGGACCGCTTCCGGCCTGGTGACGTTGCCGCCCGAACCGCGCACCAGACGCACGATTCCGCTCAGGGCATCGACGACGCCCGCCAGCACCCATAGATAAGCGACGATGCTCAGCACCGCGATCGTCGGCCGCGCCAGTCGAGCGTCGCGCGTTGCGCGAAGCAGATTGGTGTGGGACCCGGTTCGACGCGCCGCCGAGGCTCCCACCAGAACCGTCTGCGCGCCGGGCTCGACTTGCTCCTGCTTGCCGCCGGCTGCCGTGACCATCGTTGACCCGGCCGAATCGTCGTTGGCCGCCCCCTCGGAGTCGAAAGGCAACAGATCGCCTTCGAGCTCGGCCATCGACTGATAGCGATCCTTGGGATTTTTGGCCATCGCCCGCTGGATGACGAGCTCCAAGGCCTGCGGAATCGATGGCTCGAGCGCCCTCGGGCGTTCGGGATCTTCGGTGAGCACCAGCGTGAGCGTGGCCGATGGATCATCGGAATCGAACGGCTTCTTGCCAGTGAGCGCGCGATAGAGAATACCGCCGACGGCGTAGATATCCGCCCGATGATCGACCTTGTCCCCGCGGGCCTGCTCGGGTGCCATGTAGCTCGGCGTTCCCATGATCATGCCGGTGCGGGTGAGGGCCGTGCCGCCCGCATCGCCGACTTTCGAGATGCCGAAGTCGATGACTTTGACGATGGGGTTTTGCAGATTGCCCACGAGAAACACATTCTCGGGCTTCATGTCCCGGTGGACGACGCCCCGCGCATGGGCCGCTCCGAGCGCGCGGCACACCTGTCGAACGATGCGCACGGCGAGCACGTGCGGAATCCTGCCCGCTCTTTGCAGAAAATCACCGAGCTCTTCACCCTCGAGAAACTCCCCGACGAGGTAAGGTCGGCCGTCTTCGGTGTGGTGCACGTCGTACACGTCCACGACGTTGGGATGGCTGATGCCGCTGGCCGCTTCCGCTTCCCGCTGGAAGCGAGCCACCACATCGGCCTGCCGCGCGTATTCTGCGTGAAGCATCTTGACGGCGAAACGCTTGTTGCCGAGCCGGGTGTGGCGAGCCTCGTAGACCCGCCCCATGCCGCCTTCGCCAACCACCCGCACGATCTGGTAGGCGTCTCCGAGGGTCGCTCCGAGCAGCGGGTCGGCCCCGTCATCGGGCGCGTCGATCAGCGGCGAGGCGTCGCGCGGACAAACTTTGAAATCGGCGGGGTATCGCGCCTTGCACGTCGGACAGGCCTTGGGCAACGCAGCCGACAAGCTGCCGCTGCGCTTGGGCGGCGCGCCGATAGGTCCGCTGCCACTTCCCGGGGTCGGCACCCCCGCCGCCGGCGGCCGGGGCGGATCGGGCACGCGAGCAGGCGGCCCCCCCTCGGTCGTGGGGTGGTCAGAAGCCGTAGCGCTTCTAGGGCCGGTAGCCATGTGGGAACCATCCTAGCACTACCTTGGCGGTCGCAGGCTTCAGGGTTCAGGGCTTCAGGGCGACTGGCCACAAAAAATTCTCCTGGACGGCCTTCCTCCCTGTAGCGCCGTGTAGGCGAGTGGGTCTGCGGCACCAACCGCCACCGCACCGGCCGGCCGCGCGAGTCCGACGGGCAGCTACCTGAACCGCGACCAGCTGACGCTCTGAAGCCCGAATAGCCCTTGACCGTCCGCCGACCTGGCTTATCTTGCCGCCGGCGACGAACCCCCCGGCTCCGCCGCCCAAAACGTCGTATCCATCGCTGTGATCGAGCGCCAGGAGAGGTGATTTTCATGTCGGTCAAAGATATCGTTTTCCGCCAGACTGCCCGTTCCAAGATCCTGAGCGGCGTGAACATGCTCGCCGATGCGGTCAAAGTGACGCTGGGGCCGCGCGGTCGTAACGTTCTCATCGAGCGGACCTACGGCGGTCCGATCATCACCAAGGACGGTGTCACCGTCGCCAAAGAAATCGAGATCGCGCAGAAGCTCGAAAATATGGGCGCGCAGATGGTGTGCGAGGTCGCCACGCGGACGAGCGACAAGGCCGGCGACGGGACGACGACTGCAACGGTGCTGGCTCAGGCCATCTATGGGCAAGGTCTCAAGCTCGTCGAGGCGGGTCACAACCCGATGGACCTGAAACGGGGCATCGATGTCGCGGTCGAGAAGATCGTCACCGAGCTCAAGAAGTTGTCCAAGCCGACGCGCGACAAAAAAGAAATTGGTCAAGTCGCAACCGTCAGCGCGAACGGTGACGCATCGGTCGGCGACATCCTGGCCGACGCCATGGAGAAGGTGGGCAAGGAGGGGGTCATCACGGTCGAAGAAAACCGCGCGATGGATACCGTGCTCGAAGTCGTCGAGGGCATGCAGTTCGACCGCGGTTACATTTCTCCGTATTTCGTCACCGATCCGGAGAGGGTGGTCTGCGAGCTCGAGAACCCGCGCATCTTGGTGCACGAGAAGAAAATCTCGGCCATGAACGATTTGCTGCCGCTGCTCGAACTGGTCGCCAAAGACGGGCGGCCGCTGCTCGTCATCGCAGAAGACCTGGACGGCGAGGCGCTGGCGACGCTGGTCGTCAACAAACTTCGCGGCACGCTCAAAGCGTGCGCCGTCAAAGCTCCCGGCTTCGGCGATCGCCGCAAGGAGATGTTGAAAGACATCGCCGCGCTCACCGGCGCACGTCCCTTCATGGAGGACGTCGGCGAAAAGCTGGAGGCGGCGCGGCTGCAAGACTTGGGCAGTGCGAGGAGCGCCAAGATCGACAACGAGTACACGACGATCGTCGACGGGGCAGGGGACAAAAAGGCGATCAAAGGGCGCATCGAGACGATCCAGCGCGAGATCGAATCCACCAACAGCACCTACGACAAAGAAAAGCTGCAGGAGCGGCTGGCCAAGCTCGCGGGCGGCGTCGCGGTCATCAAAGTCGGTGCTGCGAGCGAGACTGAACTGAAGGAAAAGAAAGCCCGCGTCGAAGACGCGCTGCATGCGACACGTGCCGCGGCCGAGGAGGGCATCGTGGCCGGTGGCGGCGTCGCTCTCTTGCGCGCCCAATCGGTGCTCGACGGCTTCAAGCTCGGCGACGAGCGCGACGTGGGCATCGCCCTGATTCGTCGCGCGATCGAAGAGCCACTGCGGCAGATCGCCAGAAACGCTGGTCGAGATGGTTCGGTCGTCGTCGCCGCCGTGAAGGAGGGGACCGGCGCGTTCGGCTTCAATGCGGCCACCGAGCAGTTCGAGGATCTCCTGGCCGCCGGCGTCATCGACCCGACGAAGGTCGTCCGCATGGCGCTCGAGAATGCGGCCAGCGTGGCCGGCCTGATGCTGACGACCGAAGTGCTCGTGGCCGAAAAGCCCAAGAAAGAGACGGCCGAACGTCCGCAGGGTGGTCCGCCCGGCATGGGTGGCATGGGTGGCATGGGTGGCATGGGTGGCATGGGTGGCATGG
>DASWDH010000586.1:0-16277 GCA_036395495.1 Polyangiaceae bacterium | reverse complement strand
CGGCGTCCTGCCGCTCTCGACCGTGATCAAGCTCGCCGGACGCGTTGCCGTGCCCGTCCCGCACCTTCTTTTCCCGGCGCTGGCGAGCGCACTCTGGATGGCCCAGCTGTCCGAAGCGCCGCCGGCTTTTCTCGACTACTTGAGGTACGTTTGCGTAGCGGACGGCGAGAAAGCAGCGAGCGAGATGGGGTTTCGGGCAGCGTACACCACGCGTGAGGCGCTCATCGATTATACGAGCGCCCAGCGCTTGCGAGATGTTCGTCTGCTCCACGAGACTCCCGCCTGAGCCCGCACGCACGACTGCCATGGCGAATCGAAAACCACCCAAAAAAAAGTCCGCCGAACGAGAGCCCTCGCCCGCGCCGGAGTCGCCGCCGAGCTCGGATCCGACCTCGCTTTCCGACGACCTGCCGTCCTCGGATCTACCGCCGGCTTCGGAGGCGGACCCCTCGTCGGACGCCCCACCGATCTCCGAGCCTTACGCCACCTTCGACGCGCCTCCGCCGCCGGTCCCCGATCTCACGCCCGAAGACGATCGCGGGGCTTCGTCGCCGGCCCTGTCCATCGACGAGGTCGAAGGGCAAATCCGCAAGCTCGAGATGCAGCTCGACCGCATGATCCAGAAGAGCCAGAGGAAAAGCTCGAGCACGCAAGGCCACGCCCGGCGCGCCGCCCAGGCCATCGCCGAGCGCTGGAGCGTGCCGGCCGACATCGAGCGACCGGGGGGCGACGACGGCACGGTGATGGACGCTGCGCGCGAGCTTCTCTCGAGCGACTACTACCTGCGGCAGTGGGGCCGCATCGCGATGCGCAATCGCTCGGAAGAAGTCGACGAGTTCGGCTTCGACCCCAAATACGCCGCACGCTGGCAGCCGCTTTTCGATTTTCTCTACCGGCGCTATTTCCGCGTCGAAACCGAGGGCGCATCCCACATCCCGAGCGAAGGCCGCTGCCTGGTGGTGGCGAACCACTCGGGCACGTTTCCTTACGATGGCGCCATGTTGAAGACGGCCATGCGCCACGCACACCCCGCGCAGCGCGATCTGAGATGGCTCGCCGAGGATTTCCTCTTCTATTTGCCGTTTCTCGGCGCCTTCATGAATCGCATCGGCGCCGTCCGTGCGTGTCAGGAAAATGCCGAACGACTGCTCAAACAAGGGCGCCTCATCGGCGTCTTCCCGGAGGGGGTGAAGGGGATCGGCAAGCTCTACCGCGATCGCTACAAGCTGCAGCGCTTCGGGCGGGGCGGCTTCATTCGCCTCTGTCTTCGCACCGAGACGCCGGTGGTCCCCTGCGCCATCATCGGAGCCGAAGAGGCCACGCCGATGCTCTATCGGCTCGACTACTTGGCCAACGTGATGGGCATTCCCTATCTGCCGGTTACCCCCATTTTTCCCGCTCTGGGTCCGCTGGGGTTGCTCCCGGCGCCGACCAAGTGGCGCATCGAGTTCGGCGAGCCCATTCGTTTCGATGGCTACGGACCGGAAGCCGCCGACGATTCTCTGCTGGTCGGACGGCTGACCGAGAAGGTGCGCTCCACGATCCAAGCTATGCTGGACCGCAGCGTCTCGGAGCGGCAAAGTGTATGGTTCGGGTAGGCATCAGCGGCGTTCTCGTCATCGACAAGCCGGTCGGTCCCACCAGCCACGATGTCGTCGCGCACCTTCGCCGGGCGCTCGGAACACGGGCCGTGGGGCATGCGGGCACGCTCGATCCGCGCGCCAGTGGCGTGCTGGTGATGGTCGTCGGCGAAGCCACCAAGCTCGTCGCTCACCTGTCGCTGCACGAGAAGCAATACGAGGCCTGGGTGACGTTCGGCGTGGCTACGAACACGCTCGACGCCGAGGGGGCCATCGTCGCGACGGCGGCACTACCACCCGATCTGGCTGACGATTTGAGCGCCCGAACCGCCGAACCGGCGGCGCGAGGCGCCTCTGTCGCTTCGGCGCTCGAGCGCGCGCTCGAGGGTGAACGGTCGCGGCAGGAGCAGGTTCCGCCCGCATTCTCGGCCATCAAGCTGAACGGCCGGGCCGTTCATCGATTGGCGCGCCGCGGCGAACGAGTCGAATTGCCGGCGCGTCCCGTCGAGGTGCGATCGCTCGAAGTGACCGGCACGACCGCCGATTCGGTCGGGCTCGTGCTCACCGTTTCGAAAGGCTACTTCGTGCGATCGCTGGCGAGGGACCTCGGAGACAGGCTGAACGTGCCGGCGCATCTTTCGTCATTGCGTCGCTTGTCGAGCGGCCCGTTTACCTTGGCAGAAGCTTTGCCCCCATCCACGCCGGCCGAAGAGCTCTGCCGGGCCATGCAGCCGCTCGCCGAGGTGGTCGCGCGCGTGCTCCCCACGGCGAAGCTGTCGGAGGAGGGGGTGCGCCGCGCGCGATGTGGCAAGCTGCTGTCATCCGAGCATTTCACGTCGGTTCCCGCGCATGGCCCAACGGCATGGTTGAGTCCAAGCGGCGACGTCGTCGCAGTAGGAAGGGCCGCCGACGAGCTGCATTTCGCGGTGGATCGGGGATTTGGTCAGCCCACTTCGAGCTCCGCGACCTGAAGGCGGCGGGCGCCGAGCCTCTCGGAGATGCGGCGACGCCACTCGAGGGGATCGACGCCCGGCGGAAGATCGAGGCAGATGCGCAACACGCCCGCGTCGGAGTGGATCGTGAGCGTGGCCCCTTCGAGCGCACCGGCCCCGAACTCGAGTCGCGCGGAACCGCTGTGAGCGTCGCCCGACCAAGCCACGCGCCGCACGAACCGGGACATCATGTGCTCGAGCGATGTCCTAGACGCTCGCGCGACGGCGTCCTCGCCAAGCGCTGCCAAAGGCGGCTGTGCGGCACCTACATGCGGCACGAGCCCTTGGGAAAAAAGGCTGCGCGTCATTGGATCGAGCGGGTCGACCGCACCACTCGGGGCTGGGGAGTGACGCGGATCATCGTCGACTCGTTCCACCGGGGCGCGGCCTACTTTCATCTCGCCGGACGCGCCAGACCCGACGCAGCCCTCGAGCGATGTCGCCCCGAGAAACGTTCGAGGCTGCGCCGGCGCAGCAGACTTCAGGATCATCGCGAAGGGCAGGCGGGCTCGGCTGGAGCAACTCGCGCCCGTCGCACCAGGGGCCGCCTGCCGGACCGGTTGGGTATCGCGGGCAATGGGTGGGACACTGGCCATGCCTCCCTGTCGGGTCAACGCCACGAAAGTTGCTAGAAATCTGCTGCAGGCGCCCCGCGGGTGCGACCCTATGCCCCGGGGGCACCCTTGCGCCATGGCGGGGACGTCCGCTACGTTCTTAGGGGGCGGCTCCGCCCCGGCGTTCGCAAGCGCCGAGGGGCCCAGCTCCCAAGAGGACCGCGAGGAGATGAGTTGACGTTACCAGAGGCCGGGGTGTTCGAAGGCCTTGCCGGAGCGCTGGTGTGCGCGATGATCGGCTCGGTATTCGCCGCGATGGATGCGGCGCTCGCCTCGCTGAATCCTGCCCGCTTGTCCACCCTGCACGCGGAATCAACCGGGCTGTCGAAGGCGAGCCTGGGCCATTACCTGATCCATCCGACGACGCGGCATTCCCAATGGCTCGTCGGTCGCGTGGTCTGCATGTCACTGGCGGCGGTCCTCGTTGCCAACGCGGTCGCGCGCTTCGTCCCACATTGGGCGCTCGTGCCACTCGGCGCGTTGGGCGCGCTCGTCACCTACGGCCCGCTGGCCGAAATCGGAATCACCCTCGGCCGAAGCCGCGCCGACTACCTCGCCTCTCGCGTTCTTCCTTTCTTGCGGCCCCTCGAGTGGATCTTGTGGCCGTTCGCAGCGCCGCTATCCGTTCTCGGCCGTCGCGCCACGCAGTGGCTCGGACCGGAGGCGCCCCGCGACGCCCGCCACACGGAAACCGAAGTCGAATGGGTGGTGACCGAGGGGCAAAAGGACGGTTCGCTCGGCCAAGAGCCCGCCGACATGATTCGCAACGTCCTCGAGCTGAAAGACCTGGTCGCTCGCGATGTCATGGTCCCGCGCACCCGTGTGTGCGCCATCGAGGTCGAAACGCCACTTCCCGACGTCCTCAAAATCGTCGCCAGCGAGGGACACTCCCGCTATCCCGTGTACCGCGACCAGGTCGATAACATCGTCGGCCTTCTCTACGCCAAGGACCTGTTTCGTCTCGTCAAGGACGACAAGATGCAAGCGACGCGGCTCGGCGACCTCGTCCGCGCCCCGGTGAACTTCGTGCCCGAGATGCAGGGCGTTTCCAGCGTGCTGCGGGAAATGCGCGCACGCCGCCTTCACATGGCCGTCGTCATCGACGAGTTCGGGGGGGTGAGCGGTATCGTGACCTTGGAGGACATTCTCGAAGTCATCGTGGGAGAAATCCGCGACGAATACGACACCGAAGAAGCACCGATTCAAGACCTCGGCGACGGTCGCCTGCTGGCGGACGCCGCCGTGTCGGTCCACGACTTGGCCGCCTACCTCGGCGCCGAAATTCCGGACAGCGGCGATTACGAATCGCTCGGCGGTCTGCTCATCCACCAAGCGGGCAAGGTTCCGTCGGTCGGCACCCACATCGAAGCATTCCATTTGTCCTTCGTCGTTCGCGACGCCGACGAAAAGCGAATCGCCAAGGTCGAGATTATCCGCCCGCGACCCCTTTCCGAATTGCCGCCTTCTGCTTCCGGTGAAGGCCCGGTGGCCCCCGAAGCCGGCCCCGCGGCGAACGGCTCGTCGGCGCCCCCCCAGTCAGACGCGGGGCAATCGAGCTCGGATGGCGAACGCAAGGTCGCTTCCGCCGCGACATGAACCCGCCTGGTCGCGTCCCCGCGCCCCCCGCATTCGAACTCTTCCCCCTACTCGATCGCAGCTGGCCGGGCGACGGCATCGGTTCGATCGCCGTCATCATCGCCCAGCTTCCCGACCCGGCGGAGCTGCCGGCCGGTGGGCTGGTCCTCGTACGCGAGGTAGGTCCGGCCCCCCGCGGGTTGGGTGAATGGTTGGCCTGGGCAGAGCGACTCGTAGGCAAGCCTCGCAAGGCACACGCGGCCGTCCGCTGTACTGCACTGCTTGCGCGAGGCTATCGCGACATCGGCGCATCGCGCGACCCGCGAACGAACGAAGAGCTCGTCTGGGCGCGGGTCCCTATCTCTGACCGATCTTCCGAAGCGCCTTGAGAAGGTCGTCGCCTTTCACCAGGACGCCCGTCTCGTTGTCGTCACCGGGCGTACCGCTGCCGGTGAGGACCGCCTCGGTCTTGGCGAGCTCGCTGGTGATGCGGGCGAGAACGTCGCTGGGAAAAGAGTTGCTGACCGAATCGGGATCGAGCGGGATCGTCATGATCTTCTTTTCGCTCGAAATGACATCGCCCCCATTGTAGCGGTCGGTATCGACGAGCTCGCGACCGTTCGAGATCTTGAATTTGCCCGGCCAGCTGTCCTTGTACCCGAACGAATCGGTGGGATTGATGGCCGCGAGCACCGCGACCGGGCCGTGGGCCGGGCTCTTCTGAACGAAGACCGACCAACCGACTTTGGGATTGCTCGCCGCGCCGAGGGCGGCCTGGATGGCCGGCTTTTGCGCGCTGAACAGATTCTTCAGCGCGTCCTTGCGATCGTTGAGCGCCTCGACGTCGTTCGTGTAGTTGAAGAGCATCGTCAGCGTCTTCGGGTCGAAGCGGCCGATGTTGCGACCGGCGAGCCTGTCGGCGCCGAACGGAATGGAGAGACCGCCGAGATCGTTGGCGAACGCCTCGGGGAACTTCTTTTCCTTCATATCTTTGACGGCAGCACCAATTTTAGCAGCGAGGTCCTTGATCTTGCCCTGCGACTTGTCGATATCGACGATGAGATCCTGGGCACCCTGGACGGCAACCGTCGCGCCCTTGGCGTCGGCGTGACGCCCTCCCCAGGCATAACCGAGCCCGAGACCGCCGATGGCGGTGATGAACGCCAGGATCGCCGCGCGTTTGCCGCCCCGCTGAGCGGCGCGCATCGTTGCTTCGTCGAGCTCGATCTTGATGGTCGAAGGCATCGCCCGCCCGGCGTGGCCGCCGGTGGCCACGCGTGCTCCGAACGGATCGGTGGTGGGACCACCGCCGAACGGAGGCATCGGAACGCCGCCGCCGACAGGAACGCCCGGAGCTCCGCCGAATCCACCCTGAGCGCCCGTGCCAATCGCGGGCGGGGGCACGGAACTGAACGCGCGGCCCGTGGGAGCGACCGGGACTTGAACTCCCCCTCCCACCTGCGCTTTCCCAAGACGGGCTTTCAGATCGATCTTCGGTTTTTCAGCCATGAGGTTCCTCGTAACACGACTCGGTCCGGATGCTCGCTAAGTCGAGTGCTGTAAGACGGGGCGGCCAAGTCCGGCGGCTCCGAGAGCGCACGCGGTGGAAAGCTTAAGGACTTTCGAAAGGAGGCCGGAGCAAGCGCACGTTAGCGAGGTGAGCTCCACGATGTCAACGTTTGACCTCGAAGCGAGCTGCGGCCATTCTGCCGGGGCACTCATGGCGCACATCGTCGTCATCGATAACTACGATTCATTCACCTACAACCTCGTACAGTACCTCGAGACGCTCGGGGCGACCTGTGACGTGGTGCTGAACGATGCCTGCGATGTCGCTGGACTCGCCACCCGCCGGCCGCGGGGCATCGTGATCTCCCCGGGGCCGTGCACGCCGGACGAGGCCGGCGTGAGCCTCGCGACGGTGTCGTATTTTGCCGGTAAGGTGCCCATTCTCGGGGTCTGCCTCGGGCATCAATCCATCGGGCAGGCCTTCGGCGGCCGCGTGGTGCGAGCCGAGAGGTTGATGCACGGAAAGACTTCGCCCATCGAGCACGATGGCCGATCCGTTTTTCAGAACCTCGCCAACCCATTTACCGCGACGCGCTACCACTCGCTGCTCGTCGAGCGGTCGAGTCTGCCCGAAACGCTCGAGGTGAGCGCGTGGACACGCGAGGGGGAGATCATGGGCCTGCGGCACAAATCGTTGCCCGTCGAGGGCGTACAGTTTCACCCCGAATCGATCTTGACGGACGAGGGGATGGCGCTTCTACGAAATTGGCTTTCCACGGTGAGCGAGGAGGCCTCGTGAGCTCGGATCCGGTCACCTTCGCCAGTGTGTTTCGCGAAATCACGAGCCCGCAGGGCATCGAAGCGCGAAGCGTTCGCGCCGCCTTCGAGACCATTCTGGCGGGACACTGGACACCCGCCCAGATCGCAGGTTTCGTCGTCGCACTGCGCATGCGCGGGGAGACCTCCGCCATCATCGCCGCCGCCGTCGAAGCCCTGCGCGCGGCGATGGTCGTCGTGGATCACGGTCTCGAGGCAACGCTCGATACGTGCGGCACGGGCGGGGATGGTCTCGGCACTCTCAACGTTTCGACGGCCGCTGCCATCGTCGTGTCGTCCCTCGGCGTCTCGGTCGCCAAACATGGCAACCGCGCCGTGTCGAGCCGCGCCGGCAGCGCCGAAGTGGTCGAAGCGCTCGGAGTTCCGATCGATCTGCCTGCCGAGCGGCAGGCGGGGGTGCTTCGCGAAGCGGGCATCGCTTTTCTGTTCGCGCCGACGCATCACCCGGCCATGAAGCACGTCGCGGTCGCGCGGCGCGAGCTCGGGATCCGGACCATCTTCAACATCTTGGGACCGCTCGCCAACCCGGCGCGGGCCACGCATCAGCTCCTTGGAACCTACGATGATGCGCTGCGTCCGATCATGGCCGAAACGCTGCGCGCGCTCGGCACCCGCCGCGCGTGGATCGTGCGCGGCGAGGAAGGGATCGACGAAGTGAGTCCCAGCGGTCCGACGCGGGTCACCGAGCTCGATGCTGACGGAGTGCGAGAGCGGGTCGTCACGCCGGAAGATTTCGGGATCGCGAGGCTCGGGCCCGAGGCTCTCGCTGGAGGAGACGCCGCGGCCAACGCGAAGGTCATCGAGTCGATCTTGCGGGGCGAGCCACACCCCGCCCGCGCGGCGATCGTCATCAATGCGGCGGCAGCAACCGTCGTGGCCCGTGGCGGCGACCTCCGAGACGCCGCTGCGTCCGCCGAGCGTGCGATCGCGTCAGGCAGCGCGTTCGCGACGCTCGAGCGCTGGAGAGCCGCCGCAGCACGCGCCCGGGCGTAGTCATGGGGGTCCTTTCGGAGATCTTGGCGCAAAAGGCGCGGGAGGTCTCGGCGCTCCGCGAGGCCCCGAGCGCGTCGCGGCCCGAATCGTGGCCGGTGCGCGATGTCCTCGCCGCGCTGACACGACCGCAGGGGGCGCCCCTCCGTCTCATCGCGGAGATCAAATACCGCTCGCCATCGGCCGGTCCCCTCTCGCGCGCGCTCGGTCCGGGCGAAAGGGCCAGGCGCTACCAAGAGGGGGGTGCCTCGATGATCAGCGTTCTCACCGACACGACTTGGTTCGGAGGATCTTTCGACGACCTCGGCGCCGCGCGCTCCTCTGTCAGCGTTCCAGTCTTGTGTAAGGACTTCATCATCGATCCCATCCAGATCGAACGGGCATGGGCTGCCGGCGCGGATAGCAGCTTGATCATCGTGCGATGTCTTCCTCGAGGCCAAGCCGTTGCCGAGCTCGTCGCCGCCGGGCGCACCCGCGGTCTCGAGCCGTTCGTCGAGGTCGTCGACGAACAGGAGCTCGAGCTCGCGATCGACGCAGGGGCCCGCGTCATCGGCGTCAACGCGCGCGATCTCGACACGCTAGAGATGAACGCCGAACGCGCCCGGCGCGTGGTCGCCCAAATCCCCCGCCACCTCGTCGCGGTTCATCTCTCCGGTCTGAAGTCGGGAGCTGACGCCTCCGAAATGGCCGCATCGCGGGCCGACGCGGCGCTGGTCGGCGAGGCCCTGATGCGGCGCGATGATCCGGAGGCCCTCGTCGCCGAGTTCGCTCGCGGCGCCTCGATCGGCAAAAATTAGCGGGTCGCGAGGGGTGACCGTATGTTCGCGGTGTGGACCTGTCCGCGGCGATCGACGCGTACCTCGACCACCTCCGGGTCGAACGGGGGCTGGCTCCGAACAGCGTGGTTTCGTACGCGACCGATCTGGCCAAGCTGGCGGGCTTCGCCGAAGAACGGGGAGCGACGCTCACCGAGCAGCTCGACCCGGTCATCGTCACACGATTTCTCGTTGCACTCCACAAACAGGGGCTGAGCGCGCGCTCCGCGGCAAGGCACCTCTCCGCCGTGCGGGGGTTCTGCCGCTTTCTTCTTCAGGAGCGGCTGATTGTGTCCGATCCAACCGCGCTCGTCGCGCCGCCGCGGCTCGGCAGAAAGCTTCCCGTCGTCCTCTTGTTCGAGGAAGTGACCCGGCTGCTTGCGGCCCCCGATGTCTCGCGCGCGCGGGGGACGCGCGACCGCGCCATGCTCTCACTGATGTATGCCGCTGGGCTGCGTGTCAGCGAGCTCTGCGCGCTCAAGCGGGGCGACGTCGACCGCCAGCGCGGCTTCGTGACGGTGCTCGGCAAAGGTGGAAAGCGCAGGCTCGTGCCCGTCGGCGAGGTGGCCCTGGCCGATTTGGAGGCTTACCTCGCAGCCGACCGGCCTGCCCGCAGCGCCCGGTCCCCGGCGGCCCTCTTCCTGTCGTCTTGGGGAAAGCCGATGTCCCGCCAAGGTTTTTGGAAACTGGTGCTGCGCTACGCCCGAAGGGCAGGTATCCACAAGCCCATCTCACCTCACAAGCTGAGGCACTCGTTTGCGACGCACCTGCTCGAAGGCGGTGCCGATCTGCGGAGCGTCCAAGCCATGCTCGGACACGCCAATATCGCCACAACCGAAATCTACACGCACGTCGCGCCTGACCATGTCCGGCGCGCCCATCGGCGGGCCCACCCGCGTGCGTAGCACGCGTCGTCATCGAGCCCGCGGCGACAACTCGAGTCCGAAGCCATCAAGCAACGGAGGCCCGACATGGGCCTTCCAGGGCTCACATTCGGCACACAAGTATCCGTTTTCGTGACCTTTATTGATGAAAAAGGACGATGCTGATCATGGCCGCTAGTCATCCCCCCGGCCTACGGGGTAATCTAGACCCGTCACCCCCTATGCAGACGCATTCGCGCCCTCATGCGGCGCACCCCCCAAGATCGCTCGCATCCGGCGTGCACGCAGCGATCAAAAAAAAGAAGACTCCACCGCCCATCTTGGCGAGCGAAGTCCTTCGTGAGGATCTCGCTCCCACCGAACCGGGACGGCGTGCTTCGCGGCTCTGGGATGCGGTTGTCGCCGTCCTCTTCCTGGCCGTTGGAATCTGCCTGCGGTTCGACCTCGGCGTGGCCGATCTGGCTCCGCAGGCGGGAGCTATCTGCCTGGCGGCGGCGGCTGCCATCGGCGCGACGGCGCTCGTCCCCTTCCCGTACGTTTGGCGGGCGGCGGTCGGCGGACTGGTGGGCGCCGTCGTGGTCGTGGCTGGGCTTTTCGGCGGCGGGCCCCTCGCGCTGCTCGGCGATGCGGCTTCGGCGACTTGGCTCGAGTCGTTCCGCGTGATCACCTGCGTGGCACTGCCGGCGGCGTTGCTCTTCCGCTCGCATTATCGTGCCTATGAGCGCGGGCGCGTCCTTTTGGCGACGTCCTTCGTTTTGGCGCTGCCCTTCCTCGTCGAGGAGGCATTCCTCGCCACGCAAGGGGTCGCCATCGCGCGCGTCGGGGCGGCACTCGCCCTGACCGGTACGCTGTCCGCCCTGATCGCCTTCATGCCAGCCCCCACCACTTCGGTAACGGCCTGGTGCGCGCAGACGCTCACTTTTTTGGTGGCGCTCGAACTCGGGCTGCGGCAATTCCACGCGCCATTGCCTGCGGGCAGCGGGCCGCTCGCGTATGCGCTCACGGGCGTGGCCTTTTTTGCCTCGGTCGTGCCGATCGCGCTTGGGCTCTTCCAGATGCTGTCGTTCGTTTACTCGCGCGAAGCACGTCTGGTCGATCTGCATCGTCGCCCGTCCGAGCCTCCACGCGAGACCCAGCAACCCGCCTCTTCCGACTGAACACGCCTAAACGCCTCGCCGACGGGCTTTGCTTGACAAAAGCCCGCGCGTCCTTCACTTTCCCGCTCCCTTCGGACTTCGGGACAGACACCCCGGGGAAAGCCCTAGCGAGCACCGTCATGGCGAAAAGCGACATCACCGGCAAGCGCAAACTCAAGGCGCGCAATGTCTCGCACTCGAACATCAAGACGAAGCGTTGGCAGAATCTCAACATCCAGACACGTCGCGTGTGGGTTCCCGAGGTCGGGCGCTTCGTCACGCTGAATCTGACCACGCGCGACATCCGCACCATCGACAAGATCGGCGTCGTCGCCTACGCGAGGCGTTACGGGGTCGGCCTCGTCTGACGCCGAGTGGCCGTTGAGCTCGGGACCAGCGGCCAAGTAGCACTACTGCGTCAGATCTTGGCTATGACAGATCACGATCAGCAATTGCCGCGTTTCGCCCAGGCAAATGACGGCGAGGCCGTCGGTAGGGCGCATCAAACCGGAATGGCCGCCAGGCCTCGCCTCTTCGACTTTGCCGACGGCCAGTTCCGCCGGTCCGGTCAGTGCTTGAGTGGGCCTACGGCTATTCCGATGAAACGATCTGGCAGGGACGATCTGACGCAGTAATGTTAGGCCCGCGGTCAGGGAGCCCGCATGCGGCTGGTCACCTTCGAAATCCGAGGCAACGAGAGCTACGGAGCTCTGCTCGACGAGCGATCGCTGGTCGAGCTGAGCGCGGCTTTCGCCTGGCACGAGGCTGACCAGGGGCGTTCGTCGAGCAGAGACGCGGTGACCGCCAGCTACGGGTCGAACCTGCTCGACTTCATCCGGCTGGAGAGTCGGACTTTGCCGCTGGCGCGCGCCATCGCTCATCGCGCCCGCCAAGGGAACTTACCTGCCGTTTTCGAAGGCAGGAGGCTATGCGTTGCTCTCGACGATGTTCGCCTTCTTGCCCCGCTGCCGCACCCTCCGTCGTTGCGCGATGGCTATGCATTTCGGCAGCACGTGGAAACAGCGCGGCGCAACCGGGGCGTGCCGATGATTCCTGAATTCGACCAGTTTCCCGTGTTCTATTTCGGCAATCACCAGGCGATTACCGGACCGGGCGACGTCGAGGTCGAGCCCCTGCAGATGAACCAGCTCGACTTCGAGCTCGAGGTTGCCATCGTCGTCGGCAAAGGCGGCCGCACGGTATCCGCCGCGCAAGCCGACGATCACGTGTTCGGACTCACGATCATGAACGATTGGTCGGCGCGCGCCCTGCAATTGCAGGAGATGAAGCTGAACCTGGGACCGGCGAAGGGCAAAGACTTTGCTACGACCCTCGGTCCCTGGCTCGTCACGCTCGACGAAGTTGCCGACCGCACCGTGCGCGGAGCGAACGGCGCATCGTTCGACCTCGCGATGACCGCCGAAGTGAACGGCACCGTCATTTCGCGGGGCAATGTGAAAGACATGACCTTTACGTTCGCTCAGATTCTCGAACGCGCGAGCTACGGCGTCATGCTCTATCCAGGTGACGTCATCGGCTCAGGCACCGTCGGCACCGGGTGTTTCTACGAACTCAACGGCTCCGGCGTCACCAACCAGTGGCTCCAGCCGGGCGATCGGGTGGTGCTCGAAATCGAGCGGCTGGGGCGGCTCGAGAACCGCATCGTTTTGGCCGGGCGCGACGAACCTCTCAGGTAGGTGTGGGGGCACGAAACGTATCTTTGGCCCGCCGGAGTGCGGCGAAGACTTCGACGTCCGGCGCATGCGCGCCGAGTTTCATGGCATCGCGAATTTCCGAGCTGTGACAGCGCAAGAAGGGATTGGTCGCGAGCTCCTCGCGCAGCTGCGATCCCACCGTGGCCTCGTTGTGTTTGCGTAGCTCGCGTGCTCGCGCGAGGCGCTCGGCCACTTGCGTGTTGCTCGGCTCGACGGTGGCGGAGAACGCAAGATTGCTGATGGTGTACTCGTGCCCGCAAAATACCCGCGTGCTCTCGTCGAGGGAGGCCAGCACATCGTTGAGCGAACGGAACATCATCGCTGGGCTTCCCTCGAAGAGACGCCCGCAACCCGCCAGAAACAGCGTATCGCCGGTGAAGACCGCGTCTTCGGCGACGTAGGCCACGGCGCCGAGCGTGTGCCCCGGAATGTGGAGCACTTTGAAGGTCGTTTTTCCCCACCTGAACGTCTGACCGTCACGTAGGAACTCGGTCTGCCCCGGAATACGCCCCTTGTCCGTTTCGTATCCGAACACCCGCACATCGCGGTACTCGCTGACGAGCTCGTTGTTACCGCCAACGTGATCGTAGTGGTGGTGGGTCGAAAAAATCGCGGTGAGGCGCCCCTCCGTGCCGGCCATCGCGGCGAGCACAGGCCCCTCCTCCGATGCATCCACGACCGCCAGTTCGCCACTGCCGTCCTCGAGCAGGTACGCATAGTTGTCCTTCAGGCAAGCAACGGCCGTCACGCGAAGCATCGGGCCGAAGCTAGCACCCCCTTTCCCCCCCTCGCACTGATCCCATGTACAGCGTTTCGTCAGAAAGGTCTCGATTGCCCGGCAGCTGTCGTCTAATACGGCCGCGGGCCACGCAATTCTTGACGTCGAACCTCCCTCAGGTTTTCTTGGGAGGCGCCAGGCCCTCAAAGACCGAAAGACGGATGCGAACGCTCATCGACGCGCTGCGTGAAAACGCGCGGCACAGCCACAAAGGGATTACCTTCGTTCGCTCGGACGGGCGCGAACAGACGTTGTCGTACCGCGAGGTCTGGGAGCAAGCGCGGCGGCGCGCTCAGCTCCTGCACGACCACGACGTCGGACGAGGCGACCGCGTGCTTCTTACGCTACCGGAACCCGACGATTTCGTTCTCGCCTTCTTCGGCGCGCTGGTGGCGGGGGCGGTGCCGGTTCCGCTCTACCCTCCCCACACGCTCGCTCGGCTCGACGCTTACCTCGCCAATTTGTCACGCATTGCGGAAGTCGCCGATGCCAAGCTCCTCATCACCGGTAACCGGCCCCTGCACGCGGACGTAGCCATCGCGGAAAGCACGCGAGCACTCTTCGCGTTGCCGAGTCTTCGGGCCGAGCAAATGGCGGCGGCCGGTGCAGTCACCGCGGATCCCTGCGCCGGCGCAGCGCCCCAGGATCTCGCCTTTTTGCAGTTTACGTCCGGCAGCACGTCACACCCGAAAGGGGTGATGGTGACCCACGAAAATCTGGCGGCCAACGCGCACGCCATCATGTGCGATGGTCTGCGCTCCGATCCCGAGCGCGACAAAGGCGTCAGCTGGCTGCCGCTCTACCATGACATGGGCCTCATCGGCTTCGTCATTGCTCCCATCTTCGCCGAGGTACCGGTGGTGCTGCTTCCCACGACGTCGTTCGTGCGACGACCCTCATCGTGGCTCGACGCCGTGCACCGCCATCGCGGCACGATCACCTTTGCGCCCAACTTCGCCTACGCGCTCGCCGTGCAGGGAATTTCGCCCCGGCAGATGGAAGGTTGGGACCTTTCGTGCGTCCGCGCGCTCGGATGCGGTGCCGAACCCATCGACGCGTCAACCGTGCGCAGCTTTCTCGACAAGTTCGAACCGGCGGGGCTCAAAAGAACGGCGATCCTGCCCTCCTACGGGCTCGCCGAGGCTACGCTCGCCGTCACATTTTCCGACCTCGACGAGGCGCTCCAGACCGATGCCGTCGACCCGAAAGCGTTGCTGCAAGGCCGGGCCGCCAAAGCGAGCAATGGTCACGCGCTCGAGCTCGTTTCATGCGGGAGGCCCTTTCCTTCCCACCGGGTCGAGATCCTCGACGAGCAGGGAAATGCGCTCGGCGAGCGTGAAATCGGCGAGATCGTGGTGCGAGGACCGAGCGTGACCCAGGGCTATTTCGGCGATGACCGAGCCACCGAATCGACCTTTCGCGGCGGGCGGCTTTTTACCGGCGACCTCGGCTACTTCGCCGAGGGGCGGCTCTACGTTTGTGGCCGGAGCAAGGACCTCATCATCCTGCGCGGCCGTAACTACTTTCCGCAAGACATCGAGAAGATCATCTCCGAGGTGGAGGGAATCCGCACCTCGCAGGTGGCGGTTTTTACTTGTCCACCCGACCAGAACGGCCACGCTCTGCTCGACGTGGGGCTGCACTCGAGTAACGAACGGTTGGTGGCCGTGGCCGAGGTGACCAAATCGCAGTTTGCCGAAGACGCCGTGCGCAAAGCGATCGTTTCTGCCGTGCACGCGCAAATGGGGCTGTTGGTCGACGAAGTTCACTTTTTGCGGCGCGGAGCGCTGCCCAAGACGTCGAGCGGCAAAGTTCGTCGCAGAGAAACGCGCGCACGCCTCCAGGCGGGAACTCTCGCGTTGGCGACGGGGAACGAGAAATAACGTGGGATCCACCAAAGACGAAGTTCAGGTCTCGTACGACGTCTCCAACGATTTCTTCCGCCTCTGGCTCGACGAGCGGATGAATTACACGAGCGCGGTCTTCGAAAACGACGAGCAGTCGCTGGAGGCCGCGCAGCTCAACAAGCTTCGGATCCTGGCGGATTTCGCCCACATCACACCCGAATCCAAAGTCCTCGACATCGGTTGCGGTTGGGGCGCCAACCTCGAATACCTGGCGACCACGCGCGGTGTGAAGAGCGCCTACGGCGTGACGCTCTCGAGCGCCCAGATGGAAGAGATCAACCGCCGCGGCATTCCCGGCGTCAAGGCGTATTGCTGCGACTACAAGGACCATCGCCCGGAGATCAAATACGACGCGGTCGAGTCGATTTGCATGATCGATCACCTCGTTTCGCCCGAGGAGGCGCGTCTCGGCAAGGCGATCGACAACCTGCGCAAGTTTTTCCGCACCGTTCACCAGTGGACCTCGCCCGGTGCGTGGTTCGGCTTGCAGCACATCGTGAGAAATCGTGTCCCTCGCGACAAGAAGGATCTCGAAGACGTACACTGGGTGACCCACGTGATCTTTCCGGGCGGCCTGAACCCACGCATCGAGGAGGTCGTGCAAGCGGTCAACCCTTACTGGGAGATCATCGAGATGCACTCCCGCCGCGTCCATTACCGGCGCACGACCTTCGAGTGGCGGCGCCGTTTGCGCGATCATGAAGCCGAAATCCGCCGGCGGTGGGGCGACCAGGTCTTCGAAGACTACGATCGATACTTGAGCACATGCGTCACGGCATTCGACAAGCATTACTCGTCATTGGCCCAGTACTCGCTTCGACGCATCGACTAGGATATCGGCAGGAGAGCAACGGTGATGAAGAGTCAAGAGGAGCTCATCGCTCTTTTCAAACAGGTCGCTACCGAGGTCGACAAACGGGAGTTTCGCGACGTGACCGGCGAGTC
>DASWDH010000585.1:0-6200 GCA_036395495.1 Polyangiaceae bacterium | reverse complement strand
TTGGTTCCCCATCTCGCCGAGGTCCCGCACTTTTCGCCCGTCCAAAAAGAGCGAAACGCGGGCTAGAGCGACCCAAGGCACGCCGGGGCTGCATGCACCGGAGCCGCGCACCCCGTCGAGGCGAAACGTTGCTCGCATGGTCCTGGCTTGGGTTCCGCCGTCCTTGGCTCGGCAACGCTGCGAAGGCTGATCGTCGTGCCATGCGATACGGAGCGGTTCGAGATCCCCCTTCGGTAGGAGGCTTCGCAGCCCGATGCCAGGATGGGCCCATGACGGCCGGGTCCAATGGATCGGGGTGCCGCCAAAACCCTCGGCGTCGACACTGTCGCCGCTACGGGTGACCCGAAGGTGTGCGACCGTACCATCCTGGGTGACGCACTGCACGGCGATGCGGTTATCCGTCGAGCCTTCGTCGCGGCAAAGATCTCGGCCTTCGAATTCGGTCGCAAGGCCATGATCGGGCAGCCGCAAGGCGGCAATCCGAAACTCGTGCGGAATGTCGCCGCAGCTGTCGCTCTCGCGCAATTGCGCGTCGATATGCAGCAAGAAGCGCCGCTCGAGATCACCGCAGACGTTGGCCGTGACGTACGTCGTCTCTCGTTGACCCGAGTCGCCGCCGACCGAAGCTGACGTCGTGGCGGCATCGTTGAGCTGCGCGGCGGGCCCCGAGTGGCACGAGGCGAGGATCATCGCTGCAAGCTTCCACCCGACGCCGGCGCCGCGCGGACAAGCCAAGTCGTTCGGGGGTCTCACGTTTCGGGTCCGTCTTCCTCTCAGCCGACATCGGCTGATCGCGTGCTCTCTCGCTCAGCCACATGCGTAAGAGGTCCGCAGTCTCGTTCATCCGTTACGTTTTTTTACACGCGAATGGCGGAAAGAGCGCCGGGGACCGGCCTCAATTCACGGCGAGAGCGACGTTGAAGGCCGGAAGGCGTTTCGACGCGCCGACGTCTCGTTTGGGTGTGTAGACGGCGTCGATCACCGCCACGATTTCTTTGAACAATGCTTGATCATGGGTGTGAAGAAGGTGGTCTCAGAATCAGAACGAACCAACAATGCCGGCCGTGCCGCCGCCGCCAGGCAGCACGGAGACGTCGAAGTGGAGCTGGAGGCCCGGATCGTCTCGGTAGAGCTTCAGCATGCGTTCGACCGGGGTATCCATCGACCGGAAGGCGAACCCTAGCCCTGAAGTAAGAGCTCCAATGCCATAAATGATCCCGGCCGTCGCAGCGGGATGGGAGGCGTTGGGAGGCGGTTTCAACGCGTACGCGGTCGCGAGCCCAGCGATCCCAACTGCCCCCCCTTGGCAGACCCAGAACACGAAGTTGCGCTGGGCTTGCTCCCGTTCGGCCACCTTCGTGAGCCATGTCTCGGTCTTCACGAACGTAAGGCCCCGATCTCCTTTGTTGGCAGCGAGCTCTTGGTCGAACACATCGAGCGCGCGTTCACTCGTGCTCGGTGTGAAGAGCTGATAGAGGCCCATCCCCACTGCACCCACCGAAACCGCGCCAAGTGTTATCGGCAGCCATGGGGTATCTTTCCGAACGTTCGGGTCGAGAGCCCCGACCACCGCGATCCCTCCGAGCACGGCAGCTCCCCCCAAACCTAGCTGCGCCGAGACCCTGCGCTCGGTTCGCCCTTCCTCCGCAATCGCGCTCAAGTAGTTGCGCATCCGGGTCAAATCCGCCTCCGTGGGCCCGTACACCGGCTCCGGCGCTGCCGCGCTTTCGGCGAGGTAGCGCGCATACGAAACGGGCCCGTACGGCGACTCGAAGAGCGCTCCGAACAAGCGCGCGCCCCGCACCGCCTCGATGGGAGCTCGTGGCGTCAGCGCCGCCATGCGAATCGGTTCCGACCCCCGCTCGACGATGTGCTCGACGATCGAAGGCCGCGCCGTGGCGTTGAGAGGTCGCCGTTCGACGAACACCGAGAGGTCTTCCGCGTCGCCTCCGGGAACGACGAGCGTCAGCGGGCCGGGCTCCTTGTGGACGTCGAGAACCCGCGCCCCGGTCGCATTTTTGATCCAGAGGCGCGTTTGCGCCGGATCGGCAACGACCTTACGCCCGGTCATCGCCGAGAACGAGAAGAGCGGCGCATGCGGATCGCCGTGAGGACCCCGGTAAAAAAGGTGCGGCCGGAGCGCTTCGCGCGCGATCCCCGCGTTGGCGCGCTCGACAAACCCCGCGAGCTCCGAATAACTGACGGTGCCGTCGCCGTTCACATCCGCGCCGCCGCTGAGGCCGGAGCGCACTTCGTGACTGAAAACGCCCGATTCGATGTCCGACCATTCGAAGACGTCCGTGTCGCTGTTCGTCGAAAGAAATAGCCCGACCTCCGGATGCCGGGCCGAAAAACCGAGCGCCATGTCCTTCGGCGTGGCCCAGCGGCGCCCGCCGGGGCTGCGCGGATTGATGACGAAAAACGAATTGCAGCTGTCGAGAATGACGTGTTTCGTTTGTGCGGGGAGTCGATCGAGGATTTCGCGCTCGAGAAACGATCCGTCGATGCGCTCGTCTTCGAGCTCGAGGTAACCCCGCCCTTCGCGCACCTCGCCGTGTCCCGCGTAGACGAGGTAGAAATCGATCGATTCCCCTCGCCCTTGCGCGGCTGCCATCACGTCTCGCAGGCGAGCCACGGCCGATCGAACTTCTTTGCGGGTGGCCGGGCGCGCCGTTTCGGCGAGCTTCGGGTACAGCCGAAGCGTTGCTCGATCGAAGGTCGTGAGCAGTGCCACGTTCGTCTCGCCGGCCGCCGCGCGAAAGATTTGGTAATAGCGCGCGGCGTCGTCGTCGGCGTATTGCAAATCGGCAACCGACAGATTCGTGCTGTGATTGTTGGCAATGACGAGCGCAAACGCGTTCGAGGAAGCCGCCGCCCCTTCCGCCGGAGGGGCAGCGAACGTGAGCACCGCGAAAGCGAAGAGAGCGGCGACGAGGGTCAATGATTTTGCCATTTGCAGGTCCATTCTTGAACTTGAGCCGAATCGAAAAGCGCCGAAATGGGCCCCTGATTGCGGAGGATTCGTTGTTCGATCGCCCGGACCGAAAAAGGTTCTTTCGAAACGACGGCCACGACCTTTGCGTCGCCGGCGGCGGGACGTTCGGGCGCGACGATCTCGCCGAGGAGCTTCGGCTCTGGCGCGGGCTCGAGCGCAACGGAAGTTGGATTCGACTTTTCGTCGAGGTAGGCCGGATGAATCCAATGCACGGTGCCCGCCGCGTCGATCGCAAAAACGGCAAGGTACCGAACGCCCGCGCCGCGGTTCCAATAGCGGACGGCAATCCCGTCGCCCGGAGCGAGCACCGCTCCACGGAGCGGCATGAGCGTCTTGTCTCGTGCCAGAAGAATGTCCGCGTCGACGTCGAACCCGCGGTGCGCCGCGCCCCGAGCCGCCCAGGTTTCCGCCGGCGTTTGCGAAGGTACGACCCGCCACACGGCGAGCGCGGCCGCCGCCGCCAGCGAAACCCCGAGCGCCGGCCAAGAGCGACGAACCGGCTTCTTTTGGCGCGGCTGCGCTGCATTTGGCCGACACGACTCCATCACGCGTGCGACGAACGCATCCTCCGTGTCGGCCAACGGCGGAGCGGCGGCGACGTCCCCGGCGAGCTCGCGCTGCGATCGCCGCGCCGCGCGGCACGAAGGACAAGTGGATTCATGTTGCTCGATCACGCGGACCTCGTTCACCGTGAGCTCGGCGCGCAGCAGATCTTCGTCCGTGGGACACTTCATCTCGGTTGTCCCTTGGTCATCCATTTTCGAAGCCGGGCGAGGCCGAGGAACACACGCGTGCGCACCGTCGCCTCGGACCTGGCCACGATCTCCGCGATCTCGTCGTATTCGAGTTCCGCGACGTACCGGAGCAAGAGCGCTCGTCGTTGATCGGCGGGGAGCTTGTGCATGTACGCGTGCACGCGACGTCGCCTTTCGCCGGCGACGAGCTCGTCGAATTGGTTGCTTTCGACGGGCGTCTCCGGAAGGTCCGCCGTGGGCGCGTCGTCGCCGGCGCGGTGTCGAAGCTCGTTGAAGCAGCGCCGGTGGGCGATCGTAAAGAGGTAGGAGCGGAAGCGGCCGCGCGGCTCGTAAGAACCGCGAGCCTGCCAGATCGTCAAAAGGATCTCTTGAGCGAGATCGTCGCCGAGCGCTGCGCTTCCCGACATGCGGGCGCAATACGCACGCAGGTGCCGGTGATGACGGCGCACCAGCGTAGCGAACGCGTCGCGAAGGCCCGACGCGACGAGCAACATGAGCTCGTCATCCCCCCGCTCCTCGAGCGGCACGTCGTTCCTGACCGGTCGGAGATGCGTGCTCGCTTTCGGATTCATCGCGTCCGCTCTCTAGAACACCGAGCCCGGGAGGTCCGTTTGAAAATTCGCTCGATGTCTTTCCCGGCGAACGCACCTTCGTTCCAAATTGGGACGGGATCTCGGACAGGCCTAGTGTCCGCCGCGATGCATTTCCATCACCATTCTTTTCGATCGGCAACGAGCCGTAACTCGTCCTCCGAATCTTCAAACGCGCGCATCCTTTGCGCTGTTAATATTGACATGAAACCATTCAAACACGCTCTAGCCGTTCGAGCGCTGCCCGCACTCTTCTGCCTGGCAAGTTGCGGCATTGACCCGCAAGGACCTGGTGGGTCGGCACCGGTCATTTCAGTGCTGTCCTACCTGCCGACGAGCGTATCTGTCGGTCAACCAACGAACATCAACGCCACTCTCCATTTCGAAGATCCCGACGGTGATGTCCGTGATCTCCTCATCGAGTTTCGCCTCCCGACCGGGGTGACGCAATCGCTTCCGCGTACTCCTGCTCAAGACGTGCAAGACCGCACGACGGCGACGCTCTCGGTCGTCGCAGCCATCACCGCGCCGGTGGCAGGTCGCTATGACTTCAATCTCCGGTTGGCGGATGCAGCCGGCCACGAGTCCAATCGACTTTCGGGCATCCTCGAAGCCGAGTAACTCCCGCGAGCCCGAGCCTCGGGGCGGCGAGGCGCCTGAACGTGTGGCTTGACCAATCAGCGGAAAACGTCATGGATGCGGCCGAACGCGGACTCTATCCCGCCGAGGCTTTGTTTCCGCGCCGCTAGAAACGCCTTCTTGCGACTTTGGCCAATTGATCAGGCTTCCTTACCACCTATGACTCCTTGCCGCCTGCCTAGGAATGGAGCGCGTCGGGTGCCGGCGTGGCGTCCGGATTCTGGCACCGAACGTGCTGGCTCTCATTCATCCAACTTACCGATCACGGAGGCATCATGACTTCGAAATCCCTTTCCTTTTGGCGCGTTCTCCTGGTGACGATGGCCGCTTGCAGCGGTCAAACTGACGGCGGGCCGAGCGAGGACATCGCTGCCAAATGGCAACAGTATTGTGAGAAAGAGTCATCTCGCACGACGGCCTGCGGCTCGATGCCCAACGCGGGCTGCGCGGACGACGCCGCGTGCATGCAGAGCGTGCTGCGCGCCGGCGTGGTCGACTCGCTCACGAGCTGCATGCTCAGGACCTGCGGCACCAGCGACGACGCCTGCTTCTCCATGGCAGCGGCGCCATACCAGTCCGATGCGACCGTGAGCGAGTACACGACGACATGCTTGAACAAACGTGAGACTTGCATGCAAAAAGGGATGTCGTTCAGCAATGACATCTGCTCCAACGCAGGGCTGTTGCGCAGCGAAGTCGTCCAGGAACTTCGGACTTGCGTCGACGGCGACTGCGCGGCGATAGACGACTGCTACCAGAGGGTTGGCAGGTCACACGGCTGCAATTGAATCCCGAGCCTCCTCGGCAGTCACGGGCCACCGTGGATGGGGGAGCGCGGAAGCAAGCGATCGAAGGAACTCGCTCCTTTACACCGAATACGACAAGTCAGCGTGTAAGCAATGGGCCCGCCGGCGCGTTCTTTCGCCGACTCCCACCCAGGAAGGCAGGATTCAATGAGAATTGCGCTGGCGGCGCTCGTGATCGGTTCAACGTTCGGGCTCGGATGTGCGGCGTCGCGGGTCGAGCCGCGCACCTATGACGCATGTGACGGTGGAAACGGCGACGCGTGCAACCAGGCGGGCCTTCGAACCGCCGGCAGCCGTTTCCGAAACTTCGTGAAAGCCGGACGCCTGTACCTGCGCGGCTGCAATTTCGGTAGCGCGCCCGCCTGCGCCAACGTGGCCAACCTCTTCGAGGCCGGCGTGGGGTACGGCTATCAGG
>DASWDH010000584.1:0-26002 GCA_036395495.1 Polyangiaceae bacterium | reverse complement strand
GAGAACCTCGGAAGGAGTAGAATCCTTCGAACCCACCAGGACGATACCGTCGCACAACTGGTCGAGGGCGCGGGTATCGACGCTCGTGCCCGCGATCGGGCCGTGGACGACGATGACGTCGTAGTACGGCCGCAGTTCTGTCAACGCATCGACGAACTGCACGGACGGCAAAAGCCCAGGCGATCGCACCAGCCCCTCGGCCAACACGTGCAGCTTGGGGAGACATCTCACGAGCGTCCAGGGTTGGGTGTTGGACGCTTTCATTCGCTGCCGCATTTGCTCTGAGAAGCCGAGAGAAAACGGCATATCGATGCGCATCATGCGGTGCACGGCGGGCCGATCGAAGTCGGCTTCCATGAAGAGCACCCGTGCCCGCCCGGGTTCTGCCAAGAGCGACGCCAACTGCCCAGCGATTCGCGGCTTGCCGCCGGCCGCCTCGGGTGTGCTCGACACACCGACGATGAGGCAACCGCTCACAGACAGGCGGTAAATCTGGTCGCGGATCGTTCGAAGCTCTCGCAACGATTCGCCCTGCGCGAGTGAGGCGTGCGCGGACCAGCCCGATGCCACGTTGCGAAGCGAAAACACCTCGTCCGGAGGCTTCGAACGCATCACCAGGCTGGAACCGGCCGGCGCCTGCGCCGGCGCGCGATCGCTCGCGCCAACAACCGTGTTACCGGCGCGCGGAGGGTTGGGCGGCTGCACCGGTTCGGGTGACGCAAAAGAGTACGTTTTCGAGGCGGGATGCCGCGGGCGCTCGAACGAACGGCGCGCCTCGGAACCAAAACCAGGCGGGCCATCCGCAGTGCTCTGCGCAAACGGATGAGGGTTGGGTTGTCGGCGATCGATGACCGGTACCTCCGGCTCGCCGAAGCTGCCTGCGCCGGCGGAACCCACATCCCGATGGCCGACGTCGACAATCGGGCGTGCCGAAATGGGCCGGGAACCCTCCGGAACGGCTCCCGTGTGCGCCAAGACCTTCGCCACGTCGATCACACCCGGCTGCGTCGCTCGGAGCTTCATCGGCCCTTGCCAAAAAGCCTCACGTTCGCCCGAGGAACCAGGCGGCTCGGACGTGTGACGCTCACGGCTCGTCGCTGAATAATCGCCGCGGAGTGATTCCACGCCATCCGTCACTTCTTCCAGCCGCCTTCTACGTCGCAGCGTGACCGCGTCGTGTCCTAAAGCCACGCGAGCGAATGCCCAGAGCACGCCCATCCAGAGGCCGGCGGTCAAGCCCACGAGCCCAAAGAGAGGACGATTGGGCTTGATCGGCTTGCTCGGGAGCGAAGCTTCCTGCACGAGCCGAAGCGTGGGCCTTCCAGCCGCTTCGTCCCGCTCGGAGCCGAGAGCCTGCGCATCGATCACGGTCGCGACAACAGCTTCCCAGTCGATCTTCGTGAGCTGATCGCATGCGCGTTGGGCAGCCAGAGCGGTGCTTGCGCGGAAAACGACGTTGAACTGGCGCTCGCCGCGGGGCCGAAAGTCGATGCTGTTGCGCGCACGCAAGACCGTCTCGGCCACATCGGCGTCTTGCAGTCCCGGCGTGAGCTGGCGAACGAACTGCTCGAGGCGAAGCGGCTGCAGAATGGCCGCCCGCAGTCGCTCAGCGAGCTCAGCCGGTTCGCGGGCTCCTACCCACTCGACGGTGGCTTCCGATTCGTAGACTTCGGCGACCCAAAAAGCCAGGCCGACCAGGTTCGCAAAAATGATCGCCGCGAGAACGGTACCTCCCCGCCAAAACATGGCGGCTCGGCCGAAGAAGACTTTGATCGAAGTTGGCTGTAGTCGAAGAGGCGCTTGAGAACGATTAGGCATGGGAAAAGTGAGCCGATCTTGGCCCCCCTCCCGGCCGCGATCCACTTTTACCTTTTACCTCATTGGGACTGCGCCGTTAGTCGCGATTGAGCGCTTTCGCTCCGACCAGCGGCTAGGCCGTTCGGCGCACCCCTCCGGCTGGTCAAATCGGCCGGATGGCCGGGCGGCCTTCGGAGCGCACCGATCGTACGGGGCCGTCAGCGTTGCGCGAGGCCGTGCGCTGGCTCGTAGCGGTGCGCAACCAGTCCGACCAGCCGAAACGAAAGACCACCGGCCGCCATCAAAACAAGCTCGATGAAGCTCGCTTACCTGGTCAACCAATATCCGAAAGTCAGCCACACATTCATCCGGCGCGAGATCGCCGCGATGGAGGGTCTCGGGCTCGAAGTCGAGCGTTTTTCGATCCGCCCGACGCTGGAAGCGCTCGAAGACCTCGCCGATGAAGCCGAAAAACAGCGCACTCGCGCCGTGCTCGAGGAGGGTGTCCTCGGAATTGCCGGTGGAGTGATCGAGTGCGGAGTGACACGGCCCGGACGATTCCTTCGCGCCGCCCGTCTAGCCCTCGAGGTCGGGAGGCATTCGGATCGCGGCGTCCTCCGGCACCTGATCTACCTGGCCGAGGCGTGTTCGCTCGCGAAGTGGGTCGAGCGCACCGGGTGCGAGCACGTGCACGCTCATTTCGGAACCAACTCGGCAACCGTGGCGATGCTTTGTCACGAACTCTCCGGACGGCCTTTCAGCTTTACCGTGCATGGTCCCGAGGAGTTCGACAAACCCGAATTCATCGGCTTGCGCAAGAAGATCGAGCGGGCGGCTTTCGTGGTCGCCATCAGCAATTTCGCCCTGAGCCAGCTCTACCGGCTTTCGAGCTTTCGCGATTGGCCCAAGCTGCACGTCATTCGGTGCGGTCTCGATACCGATTTCTTGGATGCACCGAAGGTACCCATTCCAGCCGAGCCGCGGCTCGTGTGTGTGGGACGTCTGTGCGAGCAAAAAGGTCAGCTTTTGCTGATCGAGGCGGCCGCTCTACTCGCGCGAGAAAACGTGGCGTTCGAGCTCGTTTTGGTCGGCGATGGCGAGCTGCGCGGCGAGATCGAAGCGGCCATCGCACGTCACCATTTGGAGGGCAAAGTCCGGATCATTGGCTGGGCGAACGGGGAGAAGGTTCGCGAAGAGGTTCTGGCCGCCCGCGCGCTCGTGCTGCCGAGCTTTGCCGAAGGACTGCCGGTCGTGCTGATGGAGGCGTTCGCACTCGGACGGCCGGTCATCAGTACGTACGTGGCGGGCATCCCCGAGCTCGTGACGCCGGGCACCGGGTGGCTCGTGCCGGCCGGATCCGTACTGGCCCTAGCCAATGCCATGCGGGAGGTGCTCACGCTGCCAGCACACGAGCTCGAGCTCATGGCGGTCGAGGGAGTCAAGAGGGTCCGCGAATTTCACGAGGTGCACGCGTCGGCGAGGCACCTCTCACTGCTCGTGAAGGAAGTGGCCGCATGATGAGCGTCGTCGATGTCGCGTTGACGCTCGGGTTGCTCGTGCTGCTCGTGCCGAGCGCCGTCCTTTTCGTCGAGTGCGCGGCCGCGCTGCTTGCGAGCCGCAAGCCGCCGTGGCGCGCCAGGCTGAGCTCCGATCCGCGCGTCGTGGTGATGGTCCCGGCGCATGATGAACGAAAGCTGATCAGCTCGAGCCTCGAGGGGATGAAGTCCGAGCTTGGTCCCGGCGACAGGTTGTTGGTCGTCGCCGACAATTGCAGCGACCGGACCGCCGAAATCGCCCGAGCCGTCGGAGCGGAGGTGATCGAGCGGTTCGACCCCGTCCATCGGGGCAAGGGTTTTGCGCTCGACTTCGGGATCGCACACCTCGCATCGGATCCGCCCGATGTCGTCGTCATCGTCGACGCCGACTGCCACGTGGCACCAGGATCCATCCGCCGTCTCGCCGAATGCGCCACCCTTCATCACCGGCCGGCTCAGGCGCAGGACCTTCTGACGGTTCCGCGCGGCGCTGCGCCGCTCGCCGCGGTGTCGGCGCTCGCGTTTCTGGTGCGAAACCACGTGCGACCGACCGGCTTGCGGCAGCTCGGGCTGCCTTGCCATCTCATGGGAACCGGCATGGCGTTCCCCTGGGACGTGATCCGATCCGCTCCGCCGGCAGGGTCGCATTTGGCCGAGGACATTCAGATGGGAATTGAGCTGGCGTCCCTCGGGTTTCCGCCGGTGTATTGCGCGACGGCGAGGATCACCAGCGCGCCTCCCAAACGTACCGAGGCGGTGCGCGGTCAGCGGAGGCGCTGGGAGCACGGTCACATTTCGACGCTCATTCATCGAGCCCCCCAGCTCATCTGGCGCGGGCTCACCCGACGACGGCTGCCCCTTCTCACGATGGCTTTGGACCTCGTCGTTCCTCCGCTTGCCTTGCTCGTCACGCTACTCATCCTCGGGACCGGTTTGACTTTCCTGTGGTGGAGGCTGGGTGGCTCGTCCCTCCCTTTGGCGGTCTCGATGATCGAGTTCGGGCTCGTTGGGACAGCGGTGTTCTCGGCCTGGCTCAAGTATGGTCGCCAGACTTTGCCGGCCCGCTACCTGCTGATGATTCCCTTTTACGTCGTTTGGAAGCTCCCACTGTATCTCTCCTTCGTTACCCGCGGACCTGCCCACAACTGGGAGCGCGCGGAGCGCTCGGCCAGCGGCTTCTGATCGATGAGTACGGCGGGCGAGATCTCCTTTTCAGCGGCCGTACTGCCCAAACCACGGTTCCTCGGCTCCAAGCTGGCGCGGGGATCGCTCTGGGCTCTTTTGGGGCACGGGGGCGGTCAGCTGCTCCGGCTGGCAGGAAACCTCGTGCTCTGGCGCCTTCTTTACGCGGAGGCGTTCGGTTTGATGGCCATCGTCAATGTCTTCATGCAGGGGCTCACCATGTTCTCGGACGTGGGTATCGGCCCCAGCATCATTCAGAGCAAGCGCGGCGACGAGCCGGATTATCTCAACACCGCGTGGACGATTCAGGTGGTGCGCGGTTTCGCCCTTTTCGCGGTAGCGGCCGTAGCTGCGGTGCCGGTCGCCAACTTCTACCATCAGCCGCAGCTCGCCGCGCTCATTCCGGTGGTGAGCCTCGGATCGATTTTGGCGGGGTTCAACTCCACCAAGCTTTTCACGGTGACGCGACATATCGCACTCGAACGCCTCACCGCGACCGACCTTCTGTCGCAATCGATCGGTCTCTGCGTGATGGTGGGCTGGGCGGTGGTGAGCCGCAACATCTGGGCGCTGGCGATTGGCGGCGTGGTGGGCAATCTCGCTCGTCTGGCTCTCAGCCACGCCCTGCTCCCCGGCATCCGCAATCGATTCCGCTGGAACAAGCCGGACGCTGCCGCGCTCCTGCACTTCGGAAGATGGATCTTCATGAGCACCCTGCTCACGTTCGTCGCGATGCAGTCCGATCGGCTCATCTTCGGAAAGCTGATCTCGATGAGCATGCTCGGCGTGTACAGCGTCGCCACGATCTGGTCGACGTTTCCGACGCAGATCCTGGGACACGTTTTCCAGTCGGTGATATTTCCCATGCTGAGCGGCGTTCACAACGAAAATGCCGATGTCTCAGCGGCCTATCGCCATGCGCGCGCACCGTGGCTCATCGCTGCCGGGTGGCTCATCGCCTGTCTGGTGAGCGGGGGTCCCACCCTGATCCGCTTCCTTTACGACGAGCGGGCGGAAGCCGCCGGCGGAATCCTCCAAATCCTGAGCGTCGGCACCTGGTTTCTCGCTCTCGAAATAACCAACGGATGTGCGCTGCTCGCCAAGGGCCGACCGAAATGGATCGCCGCCGGTAGCGCCGCCAAGCTATGCGGCATGGCCATCCTCATTCCGGCGGGGTTCGCGCTCTACGGTTTCTTCGGGGCGGTGCTGGGTTTCGCGGCCTCCGAGCTCTTTCGTTATCTCGTCTCGGTGCTAGGCGCGGCCCGGGCGACGCTCCGCGGTTTCAAGCAGGATCTCGTCTTGACCGGTTTCGTCGCCGCCACGACGCTACTCGGTTTTGCGGCGCGCGAGCTCGTCCGCGGAACACTGGGTGCTCCTCTGCTCGAGAACCACGCGCGCGCCGCCGCGTTCCTGGAAGGCGCCGCGATCTTGCTCGTCCTCAGCTCGGCCTGGGCCCTGATTTTCGCAGGCCACAAGAGATTCCTCCCGCTCCTACAACGCGTGCTTTTGGCTTGACGCGACGAGTCTCGACTAGGTGTTGGAGAGCGCCCGCCGGAGCTCCTGGAAACTCCGTCGGCTCCGTAGGTTCCAGACGCGAGGTAGAAACCTCACCGTCACGTGTACGGGAAATCGAGCAGCCAGGACGGGGCGAGCCCGATGGCTCACGAGCGCCCGTTTTCCTTTGCGCTTTCGGCCTGCCCCGTCGCGACGGCCACCCCATCCCGGATGCTGGAGGAGCGTTGGGTCGAAGGAACCAGATTTGGACATCTTGATTGCGCATATATATTGATCGGCGGGCATGCGTCAAGCACGTGGTGCGGCCGAGCGCGCCCCGCGGGTCAACTTGGCCCACATCGGGGCGACTGGTTCGGCGCGGGCCGAGACGCGACGAAAAGGTGCTAGACGACGGCGGCGGCTTGCTGGGCGCGCCGGACCAGCATCGTCTGGCGGGCGTGCTGCTTGACCTTGACGACAACTGTTCGGGTGACGCCCATCAGGGCGCCCGCCATCAGATAGGGGTAGTTCGCAAAGAGGCCGTTGGGGATGAGATCGATCGCAATGACGCCGAGAATCAAGCTGGTGCCCGCCAGAAGCATGCGAGTGCTCTTGTCGGGAATGGCGCGAAGACGCCGCCGCGCTAGGAAGACCGGCAGAAGCAGCATCCCGAATGCGGACGCGAAACCGACGGCACCCAAAATTCCAAACAGAACGATCCAGTGGCCGTCGGTGACCGAGGAAGGCCGCCCCATGTCGTCGAAAATGGCGCTCCGGTTGTATTCGCCCCACCCAAAAACGATGCGCTGGCGCGCCTTGGCGAGCAAAGCGTCTTCGTTCTCGAACCGAAACTGCAGCGACTGCTGACGATCAGTGTCGACGTCGCTCGCTACCGACACCATGTTGGTCACCGGAAAAAGATCGGCCGCGCGAAGCGCGGGGTAGAGCACGACGACGGCGGCGAGCGCGATGGCCACCGCCTGTCGCAGGCGCACCCGCCCCAAAACCAGCAAGAGGATCGCGAATACGCCGTACGCGATCGCTGCCGTGCTCTTGCACAAGATCAGCGCGACGAAGAGAAGGCCGGCCGCGACCCGGGTCGGGATTCCCAGAAGGGTGCGGCGTTGGGGAGCGACGAGAAGCGCCGCCATGATCGCGACGACCAAAAAGCGGGCAAGCGCCAGCCCGTGCGACATGAAGACCATCGGTCGATACCCCCCCCATCGCATGGTCTGCAAAAAGGAGTGTTGATGATAACCGTACACCCAATAGTGAAACTGCGGGCTCATGCGCATCTCGACGAGCGTGAATGGGATGTAGATGAGCCCGGCGATGGCAAAGCCCGCCAGAAGGTCGCGCAGATCACGGGGCGTTCGAAAGATTGCCAGCCCGAGGTAGAGAGGAAGCGCAGCGCGTAGCGCTTGGTCGATGCCGGTGAAGAGGCCGTCTTTGACGGTGAGTCCGGGAACGATAGTGATGCGGTAGGTACCGTAGCGCAGCGTGTCCTCGTTGGTGAGAGCGGTGCCGATCGCCCCTGCCAAGAGCGCCAGCGTCAGAAAGGTGAGCCATCTTTCTCGAGGCAGATGCAGAACGCGCCGCGGTGCCCGAAGGAGCATCCCCACCAGCACGCAGAGATAGGGGATGTTCTCCTTGGTGAGCGGCGGCAGGTAGGGAAATTTGAAGTGCACCCTTTCCGGCAAGAACAAGAGAGCTCCCAGCAGCACGAACACCGTGGCGCGCTCCGGACGCGTCAAAAAGAACGCGGCGATGGATAGCGGTATCCACAGAATGAGCGCAACGTACGCTATCGTGCTCGCGGGGCTGTCGTTCAAGTCGTCACCGGCTTCGCCTCCGGGCGGCCCAGGCTCTTCCGAGGTCCCTTGTATTCGATGATGGCGGGACGCCTTCCGAGCGCGCGATTCAGCAGGTAGCGCGCCATTCCGACGAGCTGTGCAAATTTCGAAATGACACAGAACATCGCATAGAGCGAAGCGTCACGCGGCGGGTCACCGGTCCTCTGCCGATGCGCACGCACCCGCAAGCACAGCGATGCGTACGCCAATGAGAGAAGGCCAAGACCGGCACCCCAGGTCACCGCGCCGAGTCCCAAGGCGAACGCGGGGAGCAGCACCGTGTACACGACGACCGAAGCCACCTCGCGGCGCCAGTAGCCGTGCATCGCAAAGAGTTCCGCGTAGGCGTGGCCGGCACGCACCGCGCGCCTCCACCACGCGCGAAACGAGGCCAGCCGCGCGTCGTGCTTTGTCATCTCGTGATCGATGCGCAACACCGACCAACCACGTCGCCGCAAACGAAGGCAAAGCTCGGGTTCTTCTCCTGCGATGATACTGCCGTTGTAACCCCCCACCTCGTTGACCGCCGCGACCCGAAGGAGCGCATCGCCGCCGCACGCTTCTACCTCTCCGACCGGGGTATTCCACTCCATGTCGCAGAGCACGTGATAGATCGAGGCGTCGCGCCGCCGTTCGCGCCGCCTTCCGCAGACGACCGCTGCTCGCGGATTTTCGGCCATGACATCGAGCGCGGCTTCGACGAACCCGGGGGCGAGCTCGCAGTCGCCGTCGACGACCAGAATGAACTCGATGCCACCCTCCATCTCGAGAACGGCGATCCCCGCGTTGCGTGCGCGAGCGGCGGTGAACGGCACCGCGTCATCGAGCGGGGCGACCTCGGCGCCGAGAAGGCGCGCAAGCTCGACGCTCCCATCGGTCGAGCCCGAGTCGACGTAGACCACGCGTCGAACCGCCGCGGGCACCGAGCCGAGGCAGCTCGGAAGATGCTCCTTTTCGTTGCGACCAATGACGACGACACCGACCCAATGGAGCCCGGCCACCCTAGGTGTTGGCGCGGCGCCGCGTTCCGGAGCAGGCATGTGCTTATGCTTGTGTCTGCGGGAGTTTCCCACCCAACGGACGAACGGCCGATGAGCCGACCTCTGCGGGGCTGCCACGGCCGTCTCGATCCTCGGTCCCAGTTCTAGTGGCTACTCCCGGTATTAGGCGAAGGCATATGGCCCTGATCGACCTTCTGCCGCGCGGTGATCGCAACCAGAATCCGGACGTCGGACTGATCGAGCTCCTGAAAGAGGACTTTCGCACCCACGATCGCGACCTGCTCGAACCGGGTTTCTGGGCGGTTGCGACGCACCGCTTCGGCAACTGGCGCATGGGAATCCGGCCGCGGCTTTTGCGCGCGCCGCTCAGCGTCGCCTACAAGGTGACCCACACCGCCATCAAATGGGTCTGGGGCATCGACCTCGGTTACACGGTGAAGCTCGGCAGGAGGGTGCGCCTGTGGCATCACGGCGGGATGGTGCTCACCGCGCGTTCCATCGGCAACGACGTGATCATCCGTCACAACACCACGATGGGAATCGCTCGGACGACGGAGCTCGCCAAACGCCCGATCATCGGAGACCGGGTGGAGATCGGCACCGGCGCATGCATCCTCGGCGACGTGACGATCGGCCACGACTCGGTGATCGGCGCCAACGCGGTCGTCGTCAAAAGCTTTCCGCCCTATTCGATCATCGGTGGGGTACCCGCACGAGCGCTCGGCACCAATGACAACGAGCTCCCTGAATCCAACGGAGCCTCGGCCGGCTGAGAGCTCAACCGGCAGTCAGCAGGAACCAATGAGTCGCCGTAGCTCGGCCGAGCGTGAATGTCTGCTCGCTGCCCTTGCGCGCGGGCGCGATTGGAACCGTCTTGCCGGCCGCGCTGCCGGAGGCGGGGTTTGCCCTCGGTGAGAGGGGCACCATTCGAAGCGGCGCCGCGTTGTTGATCGTGATCGTCCCTTCCACCGGTTGCGAGAGAAACGGCAGCTTGTCGCCCGGGCTCGTGGCCACCTGGGCGACCACCGTCAAAAGCATCTTCTTCGAAGTCGCAATGGGCTTGCCGTCCATACTCGTCACGATGGCGGCCGCCTTCGGTGTCTGGAGGTCGAACGAAACTTCGCGAAGGCTGACGAGCCGCTTGCCGAGCCAGCCGATCGCCCCCTGAGATTGAGGAGTGTCGATCGTTTCGATGCCGATCGACCAGTCGCGCTTGAGTTGACCGGTATCCGAAGTGACGAAGTTCTGCCCCTGCGGAATGAAATCTCGAGCTGTATCCGTGAAGGCCGTCGCGTTGCCGCCGCGCGCGGAAAGGGCATCGTCCCAGCCAAGCTCGGGAATGTCGGGTAACCCAATCGTGAGTTTGCTCTGCTCGACCAACGTCCGCAGGGCCACGCTCGTATCGGGGTTGGTATTCGCCTGGTAGAGGGTCTCGCGCGTGAGGTCCAGACGGTAGGTCTTTTGTGCCTCCTTGACGTGCCCCTCGCGGAACATGAGCGCGGCGGCCGGCATCAGTGCGGTCAACGCCGGATCGATCCAGGTCGACCACGTCTCGGGCCTGTCCGGCTCTTGGATGGGAACCTGCGCGTAGCCGTAGATCATCGGAGCATCCCATCCCTGCAAGGACGAAATCGCCGCCACGTAGAGCGGCGCGACGAAACGGTCGCGGTTCGGATATTCGACGTTCCACTCGCTGATCGAGAGCGGCTTGCCGGCCACCTGGACCGCGCCGATCCACGAGATGAAGTTCGCCTCGAAACGGGGGTTGGTGCCGAGGCTTTCCGCGCTGCCGTAGGAGTGCACGTCCACGATGTCGCCGGCGGCGAGCGGCGGAAGGGTGTAGAGGTTCTCTGCGCCCCAGAAGCTCGTCGTGGCGATGAGCGACTTCAGCCCCTCGCCGCGCAAGCGCTCGATGGCGCGCTTGTCGAAGAGATGTTCGATCTCGGTCATGACGATTTTCGCGGTACTCGGCTCCCAGACCTTGAGACCGCTCGGCAGACCGGCGCGCTTGGCGATGGGGCGCGCCATGGATTCGAAGAGCCGGCGGTGGACGGAGTTGCCCTTGTCGGGAGCGAACAGGCTCGCATGGTGGAACGTGAGATCGTTCTCGTTGGTGACGAGCACCCCCACGAGCGCAGGCTCTTCGGTATAGGGTGTGCCGGTGTAGCGATTCTTTCGCGTGACGTACTTGCTGGCGAACTCCTGCATCAATTTTTCGATCCGCGGATTCACGTAGTTGAAACCTTTGCCCGAGCCTTGCTGCTTGGCGAGCTCCGCATAGCCCTCAATCCTGTCACCCCGCAAAAACTGGCGGCCGACGTGCAGGTCCATCCACACGTAGACGCCTTCGTCTTTCAGGCACTTCACCCACCAGTCGAGCCGATCGAGCGCCTGCTCGTCGAGCTTTTGGGTGGTGCCGTCGGACAGATCGAACACGTTCGGCTTCACCCACTCGGAATCGTGATGGTGGAGTCGGATCAAGTTGTACCCGAGCGCAGCGATCCGTTTCGCTTGGTTGGCGATATCTTCTTTCGTGCCCTGATAGAGGGCGTAGGCCTGCACGTTGGCCCCCCAAAAGCGGGCCGGCGTGCCATCTTGAAAGACGAGGCGCTCTCCATCCGCTTTCACGCGACCGCGTTTTCCGGCCGGTTTTTCGTTGAGATAGCTCACGTCGACGGGCCACTTGTCCCACTCGAGCATCTGGCTGAACCACGTCGACCGATCGTCGCTACCGTAACGCTCGTCGACGGACCTTCGCACCGCGCTTCCCCGCGGCAACCGCACGCGCATGGTGACGACGCGCGTACTGGGTCGAATCTGTTTTGCCACCAGAAAGCAGCGAATCGTATTCTTCTGATTTTGCTCGAAAAACGCGGACGCCAGCGCCGGCTCGAAAGAGACGTTGATGCCTTCCGGGGATGCCACGTCCCACTGAAATCCGCGCGCGCCGGCCAGCAGCGAGGGCACGTTCCCCTTGCCGGGCATGTTCGCGTCGAGGTTCAGGTTGAATTCGAGCCCGCCACCGACCGCGTTGTCGAACGCCCGCGTCGCATTGATGGCGTACTCGAACGAAAGCTCGGCGGGTGCGGTCTTCCAAATCTTGCCCGCGATCTTGAGACCGAGCCCGTCCACGTCCAGATCGAAAATGGTCGTGCCACTCGACGTTCTCGTGTTCTTGATGACCGGATGGGCCCAATCGAAATGATCGCCCCAAAAGACGTAGTGGAACGTCGCGATCTGAGCGCTCCGATATTTCAAACGAAAGGTCGCGCCATCCGCGGTCTCGATCGAGAAAACGGCGGAAGCATCTTCGTCGGCCTCGCCCGGGGCGGCGTTCACCGACGCCGGGGCGGCGGGGACCGCAACCGGCGGCATTTCGCGCTCGACGGGCGGTTTCTGTTTGGCGCACTCGACGGCACAGAGCAGGGAGAGCAGGGGCGCGGCATGAAGGTACCTGCGGAGCGTGTGCGCGTGATGGACACACCCCTTCGCCCTCACATCTCCTCTCCCGCATGCATGGTCGGCCCTCGTGTCAGGCGAAAGCGGCTGAGTCGCCCTTCGACCTCTCACGTACGATAATACTGCCGACAAAGCGAGCCTTGCCGACCTGTTCTATCGTCTCTTCCGCGCCGGAAATTCTCGTCTTTCCGAGGCCAACGCAAAGAAGAGCACCATCGGCAGACTGCGCGATGGGTACCGTGGCGGGATTTTCGAAAATCGAGCGCAATGCGATGAGCACCCGTTCCCCTCCGTAAACGTGAGCTCTCACCTCGTCGATCACCGAATCGATGTAAGGCAGGCTCACATTGCGCAGATCGGCGAGACCAATCGGAAGTCCGCGATGTTGCCAGCCGACATCGACCAGCGCCTGCGCCACATCGAGCGTCGATAAACCGTTGTTTCCCGGGACGATGGCGAGCGAACGCCATTCCTTCGCCTGGAGGGCGAGCCATACTTTCTGCCAATCGGGATCATTCCAGAATTCGCGGATGTGCCGCATGGGCGCGACCCGCGCGAGGCTACGTTGTTCGTCGTTCATTCGGCGCTTTCCTAACCGCAGGCGGGCCGAAGGCCTCGCCGAGTAACACGATCGTAGGCGGGGGCCGAGGCCCGCGCCCAGTAATGCACGATCCGGCCCATGCCCCTGAGAAGAGAGGCAGTGCGGATATCATTTCGATGCTCATTCGCGGGACGAGAGCACTAGGCCTTTCGTCGCGTCGAGTGATTCGGTATGGATAGGATCCCCCATGGCGGACGCGAACTGGGTTCGAGAATACCAGGACGGCGAGATCGTCCCCGGAACGCCCTATCGCGTCATCCGTCTTTTGGGGGCGGGCGGCATGGGGTCCGTCTACGAAGTCGAGCACGTCGAACTCGGGCGTCGTTACGTTTTGAAATCGCTCCTCCGAACCCTGGCCTGCCGGCAAGACCTCATCGCGCGCATGCGCAACGAGTGGCGCGCGCTCGGACGGCTGCGACATCCGAACATCGTCGACGTCATCAATGCGGGCACGACTTCGGGCGAAGTTCCGTTTTACGTGATGGAGCTGCTCGAGGGTGAGACCGTCCGCGAACGCCTCGCGCGGCAAGGAAAGCTACAGGTTGGCGAGGCGGTCCGCATCGCGCAGGCGACGCTCCTCGGCCTCGCTGCCGCGCACGCCATCGGCGTCATCCACCGCGACATCAAGCCGGCCAACATCTTCCTGACCCAAGATGGTGGCGTCAAAGTTCTCGATTTCGGCATCGCCCAGACGCGCATGGCGGGCGCCCCCAAGATCACGGCACAAGGGCTCGCCATCGGAACCCCGCGTTACATGTCGCCCGAACAAGCGTCGGGCGAAAAAGCCGATGCCCGCTCCGATGTGTACGCGACCGGACTCTTGCTGTTCGAGATGATCGCGGGGCACGGTCCATTCGACGACCTCGGCGACTCGACTCAGCAGATGCTCGCGCACCTGCACCGTCCGGCGCGTCCGCTCTCCGAGCTCATCCCGCTGCCCGCCGGCCTTGAAGCGCTGGTGGGACGCGCGCTTGCGAAGGCGCCGCGGGACCGACCGCGGTCGGCGCAGTACATGGCCGCCGAGCTCGCGCCCTACGCCGATCTCGGCGTTCCACCGCCGCCGCGTGCGTTCGGCGCGGGGCGGTCGACGATGGCGACTTCTCCCACGCCTCCTGCCGTGGTGCTCGGGGTCCGCGTTCCGGCGGCGATTCCTCTCAGTCCCGAGTGGGAGGACCCGACCAAAGAGCCGCCGTCGGTGGATCCGCCGACCCTCGAGCGGCAACGGAGCTTCCGCGCGAGTTCCGCGGTGGGTCCAGCTCCGATCGCCGCACGCAGAAGCTCGCCGTCCCGGCGCGTCGCCAACGCCGCCCCGCTCGGGGCAGCCGTGGCGGTGGGACTGGTCATCGGTGTTGCAGTCCTCGCTTTCGGTGCTTCTCGCCGGCCGTCGCTCCATCGGGCGGCCGCCACCGATGCTTTCGGCGTACCGGCCGCCGCGCCGACCGCGCCCTCGAGCGCGACGCTCACGCCGACCGAGCCGACGACGGCGCCGAGTCACTCGGAACTCGCGAGTGGCAACGTCGACCCTTCACGCCCGCCCAAACCCACGATGCAGAAGGCCCGCAGACGCTCGGCGGCCGTCGCTGACGAACCGGCGGCGCCGCGACCCCACCCAACCACGGGACCCGACGGGACGCGACTTCCCCCCTCTGGACTGTAAAGGTTGCACCTGTCGGAAACCTCTGGTAAAGACCCGCCTCCGTTTTCGTGGGCCTGAGTGGCACGCGATCTCGACCTTCCGTAACGACGTACGACCTCTCGCCCCCCTTTTTACATTCGGTCTCAGGCGCGAGCCCGCGACCGCGAGCCAGCCTCCTCGGCGGCGAGCTCGCAAAAGGACCAGGGTGCGAATCCACCGCACGCACGACGCAAGGCGAAAAAGGGAATCCCATGATCAGTCACGCCAGCGCGAGATTTGCCCGCATCAGCCCCCGCAAGGCCCGAATGGTCATCGACCTCGTGCGCGGGCGCAATGCGAGCGAGGCCCTGCAGCTCCTGCAGTTCACGATCAAAGCCGGGGCCCCCGTCGTCATGAAGCTGCTCGAGAGCGCGGTCGCCAACGCGCGCCAGCAGTCACCGGGAACCGATGTCGATGCGCTCTACGTCAGCAAGGCGACCGCCGATAAGGGGCCGAACAAGCACAACCGTAGGTGGCGTCCGCGGGCGATGGGACGCGCCACCAAAATCACCAAGGGCGTCACCCACATCGTCATCGAGCTCGACGAGCGCTAAAGGACCGCATGGGACAAAAAACGCATCCGTATGGGTTTCGCCTCGGCGTCATCAAGACGTGGACCAGCAAGTGGTACGAGGACAAGAGCTACACGAAGTGGCTCCACGAGGACATCCGCATCAAGCGGGCCGTCAAGGACTACCTCTACAACGCCAACATCGCGTCGGTCGAAGTCGAGCGCGCCGCCAACAAGGCCAAGGTCATCGTCTTCACGGCTCGTCCCGGGATGGTGATCGGCAAGGGCGGCAAAGGCATCGAGATCCTGAAGACCGGCAACTTGAAAACCGCCGCCAAGGGCGAGACGAAGTTTCCCGGCGTGCAGGCCTTCACGGAAAATGAAGTCTTCATCGACGTGCAGGAAGTCCGAAAGGCGGAAACCAACGCCCAGCTCGTCGCCGAAAATGTGGCGACGCAGCTCGAGCGGCGCGTCGCCTTTCGCCGGGCCATGAAGAAGGCCGTCTCCACGGCGATGAAGTTCGGTTCCAAGGGCATCCGCATTCGCTGTTCGGGGCGCCTGGGCGGCAGCGAGATGAGCCGCGTCGAGACCTATCGCGAGGGGCGCGTGCCGCTTCACACGCTGCGCGCGGACATCGAGTTCGGAACGGCCGAAGCCAAGACGACGTACGGAATCATCGGCGTCAAGGTGTGGATGTTCAAGGGCGAGGTTTTGGCGCGCAAGGCTCGCCGGATCACCTGAAATCCTAGAGGAACGAAAATGCTCTCGCCCAAGCGCACGAAATTCAGAAAGATGCAGAAAGGCAACAACCGCGGCATCGCCTGGCGGGGCAGCTCGATCGCGTTCGGCGATTTCGCACTCCAGTCGATGGAACCAGGTCGGCTGACCTCGCGGCAAATCGAAGCGGCCCGCATGGCGATCACCAGGCACGTCAAACGCGCGGGCAAGCTCTGGATCCGCATCTTCCCCGATCACCCGGTCACCAAGAAGCCGCTCGAAGTCCGCATGGGCGGTGGAAAGGGAGCCCCCGAAGAGTGGGCCGCCGTGGTCGAACCGGGGCGGGTGATGTACGAAATCAGCGGCGTGACCGAGGATGTCGCGCGCGAGGCGTTCCGGCTCGCGACCCACAAGCTCCCGGTCTCCACGCGCGTCCTCGTGCGGGGGGTGTTCTGAAATGAAAGCCCGCGACCTGCGCGACCGCACCACCGAGGATCTCGCCGAGCTCGAGCGTTCCCTCGCCAACGAACGCTTCCAGAGCAAGTTCAAGAACTTCACCAATCGTCTCGACGACACCAGTCTCATTCGCAAGGCCAAGCGCGATCTGGCGCGCGTCAAACTCATCTTGGCCGAGCGCGCCCGAGGGATCACCGTCGTCTACAAATCGGCCGAGGAGGGGGCGCCGAAGAAACCGAAGACGCGCCCGCCGAAGCCCCGCGCCGAAGCCGAGGAGACGACCGCCGCGCCGAGTCACTCGGAAGACGCCGCTCCGGCGAGCAAGCGGGCCAAAGCCTCGGCGAAGCCTTCCACCACGAAGAAGCCGAAAGCGGGTCCGGCCGGCAAAGCCGCGGCCAAGAAGCCGAAGCCCAAGTCCAAGTCGACTGCAAAGGGAGAGAAGTAGCCATGGCCGAGCAACCCAAAAAACCCGAAGCTCCGAGCCAAGCGGCGGCGGCGCCCTCACCCGGCGAGCACAAGACGCATTCCTTCCGGCGCCGTCTTCTCGGCAAAGTCGTTTCCGACAAGATGGACAAGACGGTCGTGGTCGAGGTGGTGCGACGCTCGCGCGACATGGTCTACAAGAAGTACGTGCGCCACAGCGATCGTTACAAGGCGCACGACGAGAAGAACGAATTCAAGGTCGGCGATAGGGTCGAGATCATGGAGCATCGACCCATCTCCAAAGACAAGCGCTGGAAGGTCGTTCGACTGGTGGCGCGGGCGGTCGAGGAGTAACGCCGATGATTCAGATGCGTACGATTCTCGACGTGGCCGACAACAGCGGCGCCAAGAGCGTGCAGTGTATCAAAGTGCTGGGAGGCTCACGCCGCCGCTACGCTTCGCTCGGGGACATCATCGTCGTCTCGATCAAAGAGGCGCTCCCCGGTGCCAAGGTGAAGAAGGGCGACACCGCCAAAGCGGTGGTCGTTCGCACCAAGCGCGAGCAATCGCGACCCGACGGAAGCTACATCAAATTCGACGGCAACAGCGCCGTGCTCATCAACGCCCAGCTCGAGCCCATCGGCACCCGCATCTTCGGGCCGGTCGCTCGCGAGCTGCGCGCCCGCCGTTTCATGAAGATCATCTCGCTCGCTCCGGAGGTGCTGTGATGCAGAGGCTTCAGCGCGGCGACACCGTGGTCGTCATCAGCGGTAAGTACAAGGGCAAGCGGGGCCGCGTGAAAAGGGTCCTCTTGAGCGACGACAAGGTCATCGTGGAGGGCATCAACTTGGTCAAGCGGCACACGCGCCCGAACCCCCGCAACCAGCAGGGGGGAATCGTCGAGAAAGAGGCGCCGCTTCACGCATGCAAAGTGATGCCGGTCGATCCGAAGACCAAGAAGCCGACGCGAGTCAAAATCAAAATCGACGAGAACGGATTGAAGACGCGCATCGCGATGAGCGGCGCCGAGATCCAAGCGGAGCGGTAATGGCAAAGCAGAGCAAAACTGAAGGCGACAAGCCGGCCAAGCCCGAAGGCGACAAGCCGGCCAAGCCCGAAGGCGGCAAGCCGGCGAAAGGCGAAGGCGGCAAGTCGAAGAAGGCCAAGGTAGCCCCCGAGGTCGTTTCGACGACGCCCGTCGAACGGCCGCGCAAGCGTACGCTCTACCTCGAGCAGGCGGTGGCCGGGCTCACCAAGCAGTTCTCCTTCAAGAATCCCATGCAGGTGCCCCGCCTGAAGAAGATCACGGTCAACATGGGGCTCGGCGCCGCGGTCGGAAATCCCAAGATCATCGACACCGCGGTCGAGGAGATGAGGGCCATGACCGGCCAAAAGCCGGTCGTGACGCGGGCGAAGAAGGCCATCGCTACCTTCAAGCTGCGCGAAGGGGTCCCCATCGGCGTCATGGTGACGCTGCGGCGCGAACGTATGTGGGAGTTCTTCGACCGTTTGGTCTCCATCGCGCTGCCGCGCGTCCGCGACTTCAAAGGCGTCTCCCCGCGCGCCTTCGACGGCCAGGGCAACTACACGCTGGGTCTCAAAGAACAAATCATCTTCCCCGAGATTGATTACGACAAGATCGACGTCATCAAGGGACTCAACATCTCCTTCATCACGACCGCCAAGACCGACGAAGAGGGACGTGCGCTCCTCAGTCAGCTCGGCATGCCCTTCCGGGCTTAGATTCGTTTTTTCCGCAGGCGGGCCCGCAGGCCTCGCCGAGTAATACGACCAAACAGAGGCAAACAATGGCTCGAGCCTGTCAATTCGCGAAGCTCAACCGAGCGCCCAAATTTTCGACGCGCCACCGAAGTCGGTGCAAAGTGTGCGGCCGCGCGCGCGGCTATTACCGCGACTTCGAGCTCTGCCGGATCTGCCTGCGCATCTTCGCGCTGCGGGGCGAGATTCCGGGCGTGATCAAAGCGAGCTGGTGACGCCATGATGACCGATCCCGTTTCCGACATGCTCACTCGCATCCGCAACGCCGCGCTCGCACGCCACGAACGAACCCTCGTGCCGAAGAGCGAGCTCAAGAAACACATCGCGGAGATCCTCAAGTCCGAAGGATTCATCGCCGACGTGCGAACCGAGGAGGACCCGCGCACGCTCACGATCGTGCTGAAATACGGCCGTGACCGCTCGAGCGCCATCGACGGCATCCGCCGGGTTTCGCGCCCGGGTCGCCGCGTGTACGTGCGGCACGACCGAATCCCGCGGGTGCTCTCCGGGATGGGGGTGGCCATCCTCAGCACCTCGCGCGGCGTCATGAGCGACAAAGAAGCGCGGCGCCAGAAGGTCGGGGGCGAGCTACTGTGTGAGGTCTGGTGATGGAACCCAACGCCCAACCTGCACAGCCGACGAGGCAGATCCAGTCCAGGGTCGGCAAGCGCCCGATCCTGGTGCCCAAGGGGGTCACGATCGCCATCAAAGACGGCACCGTTCGAGTGGAGGGGCCCAAGGGTAAGCTCGCGCGCGCGCTTCCCGGGGGCGTCGAGGTCGACATCGGAGGCGGCACGAAGGTGAGCGTCAGCTCCCGCCTTCCCGGCCGCGACGCCGCGCGCATGCAGGGGCTCGTGCGCGCGCTGGTCGCTTCGATGGTGAAGGGCGCCGCCGAGGGCTACACGAAGACGCTCGAGCTTCGGGGCACCGGCTACCGTGCGGAAATGAAGGGCACCACGCTGAACATGGCGCTCGGTTTCTCCCACCCCATCATTTTTCCCCTGCCATCCGGCATCAAGTGCGAAATCCCAGCGGACTCCAAAGGCACCATCGTCAGGTTGAACGGCGCCGACAAGGAGCTCATGGGGCAGACCGCCGCGAAGATTCGAAGCTTTCGTCCGCCGGAACCCTACGGCGGCAAGGGAGTTCGGTACCAGGGTGAGAAAGTCCGCGAAAAAGCGGGCAAGGCCGGCAAGGGAGCCAAAGCTGGCAAGTAAGTGACGGAGAGTTCCCCATGGCGATGAGAATCGTTGGACGAGAGCGGCGCAAGCTGCGCATCAGGAAGAAAATCTCGGGTACGCAGAAGCAGCCGCGGCTCACCGTGTTTCGCACGGCCAAGCACATCTATGCCCAAGTGATCGACGACAGCAATGGCCGGACGATTGCTCACGCCTCGACCCTTTCCAAGGATCTCAAGGGCTCGCTCGACGACGGCAACAAGACCGACGCGGCCAAGAAGGTGGGAGCCTTGGTCGCCAAGATCTGCCTGTCCAAGAACATCGATCGCGTCGTCTTCGACCGCAACGGTTACCTCTATCACGGCCGCGTCAGCGCGCTCGCCGATGCAGCCCGCGAAGGCGGGCTCAAGTTCTGACAATTAAGGAGACGTCGCATGTCGTTCGAGCAGATGGATGAAGAAAAGCTCAAAGAGCGGGTGATCCACATCAACCGCGTCGCCAAGGTCGTCAAGGGCGGCCGCCGCTTCAGCTTTTCTGCGCTGGTCGTGGTGGGGGACGAGTCGGGGCACGTCGGCGTCGGGCTCGGGAAGGCGAACGAGGTGCCCGAGGCGATCCGCAAGGGCAATGATCAAGCGCGCAAGAACATGTTCAAGGTTCCGCTGCTCCTCAGCTCCATTCCCCACCAGGTTTTCGGGCACTTCGGGTCGGGCAAGGTGTTGCTCCGCCCCGCTTCGCCGGGAACAGGCGTCATCGCGGGCGGCGCGGTGCGCGCGGTCGTGGAGTCCGCCGGCATCCACGACATCCTGTCCAAATGCTTGGGCTCGTCCAACCCGCACAACGTCGTGCGCGCGACCGTCGCCGCCCTCAAGATGCTGAAAGCGGCCGAGCAAATCGCCGACAAGCGCGACAAGCCCACCTCGGAAGTCGCGCCCAAGTACAAGCGTTCCTCGCAGGGTGTGAAGTCGGTCGATGTCACTCCGGCGGCACCCGAGGGAGGCACCGGATGAAAAAGCTGAGAGTGCGGCAGCTGCGGAGCGTCATTGGAGTCCCCCAACCGCAGAGGCTGGTCGTCAAGGGACTCGGCTTGCGCGGCCCGGGGACCGAGGTCACCGTTGCGAACACCCCCTCGTTCCGAGGCATGGTGAAGAAGGTCCTGCACCTCGTCTCGGTGCAGGAGATCGAAGGATAAACGTCATGTCGGACATTCTCTCGAGACTCTCTCCCCCGGAAGGGGCGGTCACCAAAGAAAGACGGATCGGCCGAGGCGTCGGTTCGGGGCTCGGCAAGACGGCGGGGCGCGGTCAAAAAGGGCAAAAGGCCCGCTCGAAGGGGAACATCAACAAGCTCCACTTCCAGGGCGGCCAGACGCCGATGCAGCGCAGGCTCCCCAAGCGCGGGTTTCGTAATCCGTTCCCGACCGAGACGGCAGCGCTCAACGTGGGCGAGCTCGAGCGGTTCCCGGTCGGCGCGAACGTCGACGAGAAAGCCCTGCGCGGCGCGAAGCTGCTGCGCGGCGCGATCGACCGCATCAAGATTCTGGGCGACGGCGAGCTCACCAAGAAGCTGACCGTCACCGCACACGCGTTCTCGAAGACCGCGCTCCAGAAGATCGAAAAAGCAGGCGGCAAAGCCATCGTGGTTGCGCCGCCGGTCGTCGAGACTTAAGTCGGGCGCCCCAGTTCAACATGGCACTCGGCGGATTCGCGAACATCACCAAAGTCCCGGAGCTCCGGAAACGCATTCTTTTCACCCTGGGGATGCTCGCCGTGTACCGCATCGGCGTGTTCATCACCGCCCCCGGGGTCGACCGCAACGTGATGCGTTCGGTCGTCGCCAAACAATCGGGTGGGCTGCTCGGGCTCTTCAATCTCTTTTCCGGTGGGGCGCTCGAGAACCTCTCGATCTTCGCGCTCGGCATCATGCCCTATGTATCGAGCTCCATCATTTTGCAGCTCATGGGCATGGTCTACAAGCCCATCGACGAGCTTCGCAAAGAGGGAGAGCAAGGGCGCCGCAAGATCGACCAGTACACCCGCTACGGCACCATCCTCCTGTCCGCCTTTCAGGCGTTCGGCATCGCCATGTACTTGGAGGGTCTCAACAACCAAGAGATGGGGATGGGCAAATTCGGCGACGTGGTGGCTCACCCTGGTTGGTGGTTTCGCATCATGACGATCATCACGCTCACCACCGGCACCGCGTTCATCATGTGGGTCGGCGAGCAGATCACCGAGCGCGGCATCTCGAACGGCATTTCGCTGATCATCATGGCCGGCATCGTCACCGATATTCCCAGCACCATCGCCAACTACCTTGCCCAGAACAAGGGCAACATCCAGCCGCTCAACATCGGCGCCGTATCCGGGCTCATCCTTCTCACGGTGGCCACCATCGTGTTTTTCGAGCGCGGCCAGCGCAAGATCCCGATTATCTACTCGCGGCGGAACGTGGGCCGTCGCGTGTACGGTGGCCAGACCGCGCACCTTCCCCTGAAGGTCAACACCGCCGGCACGATCCCGCCGATCTTCGCTTCGTCGTTACTCATGTTCCCGGCGACTCTGGCGAACTTGCATGTCCCCGGCGCGCAGTACCTCGAAGCGATCATCCAGCGCGGCGACTGGGTGTTCAACACCGGGTACGTGCTTCTCATCGTGTTTTTCTGCTATTTCTACACGGCGGTCACGTTCCAAGCGGTCGACGTCGCCGACAATTTGAAGAAGCAGCAGGCCAACATCCCGGGCATCCGCCCCGGCAAGATGACCGCCGAGTACATCGACCGCGTGCTGACGCGCATCACTTTCGGTGGCGCGATGTACGTAGCCGCGGTGTGCGTCGTGCCGAGCATCATCAGCCAGGTCTTCCGCGTGCCCTTCCGGTTCGGCGGCACGTCGATCATGATCGTGGTCGGTGTCGCCCTCGACACCGTCAGCCAGATCGAAGCTCACCTCATCACCCGCCACTACGAAGGCCTGACCGGCCCCCGCGGCGCCCGCATCCGAGGACGTCGTGATTAGGATCCAGACTTCACAGGGAGCCGGGGAAGCGGGGAATTGCTTGGGCTGGTGCGGCATGGTTGACGCGAGACACGGCGCACCAGCTCTGGTGGCACGAGGCAGAACAGCGATTGCCAGGTGGGCAGTGCTGTCTGGTGGGCCAATCCTAAAATCTTCCCCGCCTCCTCGCCTCCCTGTGAAATTCCCTCCCGGCCGGCCAGCATCCATGAGGAGGGGTAAGTGAGACTGATTCTGCTGGGGCCGCCGGGTGCGGGGAAAGGGACGCAGGCCAAGGTGCTCTGCGGGCAGTGGGGCATCCCGCAGATTTCGACCGGAGACATGCTCCGCGATGCGAAAAAAGCGGGCACGTTGCTGGGGGTGCAGGCGGCCGACTACATGAACCGAGGTCTGCTCGTGCCCGACGATGTGGTGATCGGGCTCGTCGATGAGCGGCTCATGCAGCCCGACGCGCTGAAAGGTTTTCTTCTGGACGGATTTCCGCGTACGGTTCCGCAGGCCGAAGCCTTAGATGACCTGCTGAAGAAGCGGGGGCTCGCGATCGATGCGGTGGTCCAACTGAGTGTCCCGACAGACCTTTTGATGGAGCGCGCGGTCCTCCGGCGCACCGATAAACGGACTGGACAGATCTACCACCTCAAGTATAATCCGCCCCCCCTCGGCGCCGAGCTTGAGCACCGCGCCGACGACCAGCCGGAAACCGTGAGAAAACGCCTCGATGAATATGAGGCAATGACCGCAGCGCTTCTGCCTTTCTACGAGGCGAAGCGCTTACTCCGGCGAGTCGACGGGACGCTCCCTCCGAGCGACGTTACGAGGGAGATCCTGAGGGTCTTGGGCCAGCAAGCGTGAGAAGGACGGCGAGGTAAAGACGAGGTGGGAGTGAGCGAACGACGGGAACGAAAAGAGCCGAGGGGGGACAAGCTCGAATTTGATGGAGTCGTCGAAGAGGCGCTTCCAAACGCGATGTTTCGCGTCAAAGCCGACAACGGTCTCAACGTTCTGGCGACGATCAGCGGCCGCATGCGACAGTTTTACATCAAGATCTTGCCGGGCGACCGGGTCACCGTCGAGGTGTCTCCCTACGACCCCAACCGCGGCCGCATCACCTACCGCCACAAGTGAGGCAAGATGAAAGTTCGACCCAGCGTCAAAAAAATCTGCGACAAGTGCAAGATCGTGCGTCGCAAGGGGGTCGTTCGCGTGATCTGTGAGAACCCCCGCCACAAGCAGCGGCAGGGCTGAGAGGTCTTCGATATGGCTCGAATCGCAGGTGTCGATCTTCCCCGCAAAAAGCATGTCGCTTACGCGCTGCCCTACATCTACGGAGTGGGCAAAGCCAACGCCAAGATCATCTGCAAGAGGGCGAACGTCGACCCGACCAAAAAAGTCGACGAGCTGACCGACGCGGAAGTGAAGGCCATTCGCGAAGCCATCGAAGCGGAGTTCAAGGTGGAGGGTGACCTCCGACGCGAAGTGCAGATGAATATCAAGCGGCTGATGGACCTTGGCTGCTATCGCGGCCTTCGGCACCGCAAGGGGCTCCCCGTCCACGGCCAGCGCACCCACACCAACGCGCGCACGCGAAAGGGCCCCCGCAAGGGCATGCTCGCGCGCCGGCCGGCCGCATCGGCCCCCAAGTCATGAGATAGCGAGCGAGACGAATATGGCGACCCAAACGACGACCGCAGCCCCTCCGTCAACTGGCAAAGGTGGCAAACAAAAGAAAAAAGTTCGCAAGAACGTTTCGACCGGGATCGCGCACATCCAGTCGACCTTCAACAACACCATCGTCACGATTACCGACATCAACGGCTCGACGGTGGCGTGGTCGTCGGCTGGATCGCGCGGGTTCAAAGGATCGCGCAAGAGCACGCCGTTCGCCGCGCAGCTCGCGGCCGAAGAGGCCGCGCGCCGAGCGATGGAGCATGGGATGCGCTCGGTCGCCGTATTCGTAAAAGGTCCCGGTGCCGGTCGCGAAAGTGCGCTGCGCGCCCTGCAGACCGCTGGCTTCAAGGTTACACTGATCCGCGACGTTACCCCCATTCCGCACAACGGATGCCGGCCTCCCAAGCGGCGCCGCGTCTGAATCGAGCAAGAAGGAAAGATCATGGCCCGGTACATCGGCCCCGTTTGCAAGCTCTGCCGTCGCGAAGGGATGAAGCTCTATCTGAAGGGCGACCGCTGCCTGTCCGAGAAGTGTTCGTTCACGCGGCGCCCCTACCCGCCCGGCCAGCACGGCCAGGGGCGCATCAAGATGAGCGAATATGGGCTGCGCCTTCGTGAGAAGCAGAAGGTCCGCCGGATCTACGGTGTGCTCGAGCGGCAGTTCCGCCGTTACTTCAGCGAGGCCAATCGCACCAAGGGTCGAACCGGCGAAGAGATGATCAGCCTGCTCGAGCGGCGGCTGGACAGCGTCGTGCACCGCATGGGATTCGCGGTCACCCGCGCGGCCGCACGTCAGCTCACCAAGCACAACCACGTGCTGGTGAACGGCAAGCGCCTCAACATCCCGAGCTACATCGTCAAGGCGGGCGACAAGATCGAAATCCGCGAGGCGAGCCGCAAGATGCCCGACCTTCTCGCAGCGATCGCCAGCGCAGACAAGCGTCCTCTCGTTACTTGGATCGAAGCCGATCGCGCGAACTTCACCGCGACGGTCAAGGGACCGCCCGTTCGCGAAGAGTTGAACGAGCCAGCGATTCGCGAGCAGTACGTCGTCGAATACTATTCGAGGTAAGCATCAACGTTTCAATTTCATGAGTACGTGGGCAGGCCGCGGATCACCTAGGTGGAGCGGGTTCCACCGGGAGATCGAGACGGTCGCGCGAATCCAACCAACGAGGAGAACCCAGCCATGTCGTTAGCCATGACCAGCCGTAACTGGCGCGACCTCATCCGCCCGAAGGGCATCACCATCGAGACGGAGACGTCGACCGACTTCTACGGCAAGTTCACCTGCGAGCCGCTCGAGCGCGGATTCGGAATCACCATCGGCAACTCGCTCCGCCGCGTGCTGCTCTCCTCGCTCCAGGGGGCCGCGATCACCGCCATCCGCGTCGACGGCGCGCTCCACGAATTCACGACGATCCCGGACGTCGTCGAAGACGTCACCGACATCATCATGAACCTGAAAGAGGTCGTGCTGAAGGCGGCGTCGCCCAAGACGTACACGATTCGCATCGACAAAGAAGGCCCCGGCCCGGTCTTCGCGAAGGACATCCAGCTGACCGAAGGGCTCGCGGTGCTGAACCCCGATCACCTCGTCGCCACGCTCGACAAGAAGGGTCCTCTCGCCATGGAGCTCACGGTCAACGTGGGCCGCGGCTA